>CAZLUT010000005.1:0-45990 GCA_964562805.1 uncultured bacterium
TTTCCAGGGCGGTTTTATCAATCCCTTTTCTGAAAAAAAAGAAGAAACTAAAGATACGGTTACAGAAATTTTTTATGCCACTGACCGGGAACCTTACGAAGAAAAAGAAAAGGATAAATTTTATTCGAATAAACGCGGGCATTATTTGCGTTTAGGTGAAGCCGAGATCCAGTTTGGAAAGAAAGGAATGACTTGGGAAACCCTTAAGCAATATTCGCTTCTTAAAAATCAAAGTAGAAAACTCCCGCTTCAAGTAAGGGATGTAACCGAAGTTGGTGTTTTAGATAGTACAATTCCTGATCTTGACTCTAAGATAAATAAGGAAGCTGCTAAGAAAGACTCTCTCAAATTCGCAGCAGCAATTAATAAGCGGCTGGAACAATCAGAGAAAAAAGATATTTATATTTATACTCACGGATTTAAAGTTAATTTCCAAAACCCACTTCTTGTCGCAAGCGAGCTTTGGCACTATATGGGGGAGGATGGTGTTTTTATCGCTTATGCCTGGCCTTCAACGCCCAAAGGACTCCTATCTTATTTTTCAGATTTAGAGACCGCTAAATATTCGGCAAGAAACCTGAGATTGTTTCTTCAATTTTTAGCAGATAACACAAACGCTGAACAAATTCATATCATAGGTTATAGCGCGGGCACACGAGTGGTTGCTGAAGCGCTTGGACAATTGAGCTTAACGCATTTCGGTGAAAGCAAAGAAGTTTTAAATAAAAAGCTCCGGATTGGACACGTCCTTTTATTGGGTTCTGATATTGATCGGGATATGTTCGGAGCCTATTTTGATGATGGTTTTACCGAAGTTTCGCGTCAAATGACAGTTTATGCCTCAGAGGCTGATAAGGCACTCAAATGGTCACGCTTTACTTTTAAGCGGCCTCGGCTGGGGGAGTTAATTGATATTGACCTAGCTCCTGAAACAATACGGTTTCTTAAAGAAACAAAAGATTTAGTTTTGATTGATGTTACACACGCGAGCAACGCAAAATCAGGCAATGGCCACGCCTATTTCAGAAAAAGCCCCTGGGCCTCAAGCGATGTAATTGCAGCTTTAAAATATAACCTCACACCCGAGGAGCGAGGATTGCGCCAAAGCTTAGAGGATGGAATTTGGAGGTTCCCCAAAAATTATGTTGATGTTTTGAAAGATCGCCTCGCTGATGACAATGGCGGGAAAATAGCAGGACTAAGCGAAGCTGCTATTAAAAAAGACAGCATGAACGTCAAGTGGGGCGCTGATTATGAATCGCTAAGCTTTAATTTTTTAGGCCGCGAACATCATTATCCAGAAGATGCGATTAAAGGAAAATTTCCGCCTATTGGCAAAAAACCGGAATTTGAATTTACAGAAGAATGGCCTGTGGTTGCGATGCGCGCCCGGTGGTCGATTACCACTAAAGGATGGCCCGAAGAGTATCGGCCCGAAGCTATCGATTTAATTTTAATGTACGCCTGTGACGCCCAGCTTTATGAGTATATTTACCCGGACTCTATTAAGTCTTCCAAATTTACTTTTCCGCCGGAATTTTTAAAAGAGGCCGAAGGTGCCGGATATCGTTTGGCGGAAGTGATGCGGGGCAAGGAAGTGGGTTATGAAGTCATCGCTAGGGGCGGGTTTGGGGCTCACGATTATAAAATTAAGACAAAAATCCGCATTGGCTTAAGTCAGGATGGAAAAACTGTTTTTTATTTTGATCAGCCGGAATATATCAGCGACTACTTAAAGTCGCGCGAGTTTCTTTTTGCGGGTTACGACGGGGGAGACGTGATGCATTTTGAAATAAGAATGTTTTGCATTTGTTCTCCAAGAAATTTTTTTAGAGGCGAAGCAATGAAGCGCGTAAAAGAAAACGGGCAATATTTTGTTGAGCGGCTTTACGGAGAGCTCGATGATGCTCCGACAAAAGAAGAAATCGAAGAATACTTGAAAGCTGTTAAAAGAGGCGAAAGACCCGCAAGCGTATTGGCCAAAGAAAAATAGAATACACCGAGAGCGCTTTCCGCATTCGACTTCCAAGCTAAAATTAGAGATAATCTCTTATATGAAATGGCAAATCTTTAAGGTTTTCGGGCGCGAAGCCTCGCTTTATAAAAGACACCCTATTCTTTGGCTTGCCACCATTGTCGCAATTTTAATCCCTACTCTTTATACCGTAATTTATTTGGGCGCTGTCTGGAATCCCTATCAGGAGTTGGATCAGCTTCCCGCGGGGCTTACGAATTTAGACGAAGGGACGGAATATCGAAATACTCATTATAACTTAGGCAAAAAAGTAATAAGCGAACTCGAAAAGAAAAAGCCTTTTAAATTTATTCCTTATAAAAGCGAAAAGGACGCCGAAGAGGCGGTCCGTTTGGGCGAAGTTTATTTTGCCTTGGTGATACCCGCTGATTTTAGCCGGAGAGTCTTACCGGGAACTGATGCCGGTTCTCTCAAGCTTATTTCCTCTCAGGGGACAAGCTTCATTTCAACATTAATCGCTGAGAGGTTTATTGCCATTGTTGAAGATAACCTGAGCAATGAGATCGAAGTTAAAAGGTGGGAAGTCGTTCTTTCTAGTAAAGGACTTAATTTATTGAGAGCCATTCTTTTAAACGAAAAACAGAAGGCCGAAGATATGGCAATTCCTATTACCACCACACAAAAGGAACTAGCCCCCATTGAGTCTAACGGCCAAGGATTTGCGCCTTATTTCATGTCGCTTTCCCTTTGGCTTGGCGTGATTGTTGCGTCATTCCTGTTTCGTCTGATTGTTTTTCCGGTAAGCGTGGCATCTCTCGGAAACCGTGCCAAAGTTCTTGGTAAGGGTCTTATTCCGCTGTCGATTGCTCTTTTAGGTGGGTGCTTGCTTGGGGTTGTCATTCAGCAAGTGATGGGTGTTACAGTAAAACATCCTCTCGGATATTACTTGGTTTTGCTTGTTTCCGGTTTAACTTACAGCACTATTATTCTGGCTTTAATACGTCTTGTAGGAGATGCGGGGAAACTGATTGCTGTTATTTTTCTTGTAATTCAAATCGCCTCAGCCGGAGGAGCTTACCCTATAGAGCTTTCGCCTCCTATATATGAATGGATATCTTCTTATCTCCCTTTAACGTTTACTGTAAAGGGGCTGAGAGCAACCATGTTTGGAAGTTATGGCGGCGCTTGGCTTCAATATATATTTTTTATGATGCCTTGGATTATTGTTTGTTTGAGTTTGAGCTTTCTGGCATCGAAACGTTTTCGCTATGTAGAAGATGGTGACTATGGGCCGGCGCTCGATCTTTCTTTTAAGAAATAAAAAAATTCTATTTTTTATTTGTTTTATTTTTTTTGTTCCCTTATTGGCTCAAGCTGAAGAAAATGGTGTAAAAAGTGAGGAAGAAGTGATCCCAACACAAAGACCAGAATCAATTTATGACAAGCTTTATCCTTATTATGTCGAGCTGTGCGCCTTAAGCCGGATACAAAAACTCGGTGCCCCCAAAGGAGGGAGCGCGGGGCATGCAGTACTTTATTTGAAAGGCGCCTGCCGCGATGAAAATGCTCGTTATCCCAGAATAAAAGTATGCGAGGAAGGTTCTGTTGATTTAAATAACTCTAACTCGGGCGTTGGCATCAGCGTTAATAAAGTTTTTAAAAACGTTAATTGGGTTGCCGTGCCTACCAAGAAACTTTTTTATTATGGAGGCTTAACCGAAAAAGACCGATTAACCCAGGAGCGGTTTGAAAAAACTTTAAAAGAAGCCAAAAAAAGCGGAATTTTTAACGGTATTGAGCTGCACGAAGAATACCTTCAGAAGAAACCGGCCGATATGACTCTTGAACATTTCATTGCCGAGGAATCAATTGGCACTGATTTTGCGCTTCGGTTTGGCCGCTCTCTTTTTTGTGAAAGATTGCCGGTGACTCGACCCATGCTTGGGAAGATAGTCGAATTTTTAAATGATCTTAATGATGAATATGCTTCGGGCAAGGCCGATTATAATTGGAACGGATACCACGATAATTGCGCTCACACAGTGCATAATGCTTTATCTGCTGCAAACATTTGGAAGCCTAAGGCAATAGACAAATCAATGATATCGCAGCTTTTTAGCATAGCAATTCCTGCAAACGAGTTTGCTAACCTGGCACTTTTAGTTAACAAATATCCTCTCGAAAATCCGCGAAAAATTTATCGTGATCTTACTAAACGTAAAGCGCTTCATAAGTATGATTGGCTTCCGATGCGCCATGGCGCCATGCTAAAAACCGTAGGCGTTCAGGAAAAAAACGATATTTACAATACTGATTTTGATATTTTTGTACTTGAAGGCCCAATCTCCAAAGTTAAAAGCCGTTTCGTCAGATGGATGCTTGGCCGCAACAGGTATTTGCGTG
Source organism: uncultured bacterium (assembly GCA_964562805.1). Lineage (GTDB taxonomy): Bacteria > Omnitrophota > Omnitrophia > Omnitrophales > CAZLUT01 > CAZLUT01. The sequence continues at coordinate 4,379 of CAZLUT010000005.1, forward strand.
TAAAAGATAATCTTCTTTACTATAAAAAAAGGTATGAATCCATTTTGAATGGACGCACACGGCCCAATCCTTTGGATTTTAGTTTCGGGTTATTCCATAAAAGTTTTAATAAATTCGAAGAGAAATATTACAGCTATATTCAAAGCCAGCTTGAGGATACAAAAGAAAAATTAAAGAAAGCTTCATAATCCAAGTTATATTAAAATGTAATCATGGAAACAAAATGAAAAAAAGAACGCTTAATCTTATTACAATAATATTAATTATCGGATTTACCGGATGCCAGGCGAGCCTGCCTCGGCAAACTGTTCCTCGCGAGATATTTCGAACAGCCGAGATGCCTTTAGTTGTGGCTATTCCCGGTCTGAATTTGCCTCCGGTAGCGGATTCAAAAATTCATTTTGGTGATTTAACTCAAATGCTGGACGCGGAGGGTATTCCCTCTATTACGCTTGCCTATGACAGCACAATGGACCCGGTTACAAATGTTGCCGACCTTTCTTCCAGCACCCATTCTTTGGCTGTTATGAGAGTTTTGCCGCGCCTCGCGACTGCTATTAGCCAAGAAAATCAAATTCGTAAAGCCCAGAACGTGCCGCCGCTAAAAAATTTAGACCTCGTAGTTTATAGCCAGGGATCGGTTGTGGCCTGGGATTTATTAAAACGGCTTAGCGTGTTTGAAGATCAGCTTGATCATTTTAGAAAAGAGGCGGGTAACGAATGGAAAGGTTTTGAGAGCGAGCCCAAATTTGAAGGTTTGAATGATGCTATTATGAATTTCTTTTTAATCTATAACATAAAAATACAAGACCCCGAAGCTTTCAGAAAACATATTGATCTGCAGAACATTTATTATAGAGCCGGAAGGAATCTTGATAAAGCTATCGAACGTTTAACTAAGTTTTTATGGCCCAAAGATAAGTCCCAACCCTATCCTAAAATTGCGCAATGGATCGAAAAACATTATGGGAAGCCCGCCGGGGAAGCCTCTTCAAAAGATGTGGCGGATCTTATGATGCACAACTTTTTTATGAAATACGCGGCATTTAGAAACATGGTGCCGCTTCAGGTCCGCATATTTTCAATCGCAGGTTCTTTTTTGGGCTCTCCTCAGGCTTTTGCCGGTTATTTTTATTCCCAATATTTTCCATGGCTGGCACACTTTTTTGTTAAAAATCGCGAAAATCAGATTAAAGACACTCGTCTCGGAAGCCGCCACCATTTAGACTGGACCAAAAGCATTATTGAAAGAATGGAGCAGGAAAGAAAAGATGAGGAGCTTAAAGAAGTTTATTATGTTGTTGGCGTAAATGGCATTTTTCATAATAAAGGAGACGGGCTTGTTGAGCAGCCTTCAGCACATTTGAGCAAGGTTAGCTTTGCGGAAATTCCCGTTAGCACCGTCTTGGCTGATTTAAATTTAAAACAAAAAGATAAGTCCCCTCTTACTCTCGAATGGGAAAGAACGCCTGAGTCGCTTATTTTAGGCCTTCCAGTCAAACATTTGCCGGAGAGATTTCTTTGGCGTCAGGTACCGGGTGCCGCGCAAATGACTAAAAACAGCAAAACATATCCTTTTTTCATCTCTTTTATCAAAAAAGATTATGAAACTTTTGATGCTCTTTATGAAGAAGAACACGTACCTCTCAGACAGTTTATGGTTTCTGTCTATCTGACGGATATAAAAGAAATAAAAAGAAAAGATTTGAAATTAAAAGCTATTTCTAAGGACATTAAAATAGGTAAAAAAAGATATGGTAATACCACTTCTAACTCTATGACTTGGCTTGGGCATTTTAAATCTGATGACCAGGATACAGCCGAAGTGAGCCTGGAAATTTCAAAGGGAAGAAATCAGAAGGCTAAAATTGATTTTCCGGTGCATCGCGGCAAAAGTCATTTTATTGAAATTCTTCCAAAAACCGGTTCGGAATTAAAAAAGGCAGCTTAAAAAATGAAAAAAATTTTATTTTATTTTCTAGTTCTTTCCCTGGGTCTTTTTCTTAGCTTTAACGCATGCTCAAAAAAAGAGGAAGAGTCCGGCGGGGCGTGGAGCAAGCAAAGAGCAGTTTACAACGAAGGGTTTCGCGATGGCATGAATGGCAAAAAGGCGAATCCCAAATACGAAACAAACAAATACTATACAGACGGATACGCGGAAGGAAATCGATCCGTTGTCCTAAAGGATGAATTGATATGAGTGCTTATGAACGCATGATGAAATTAAAGGCTCCTCAAATTATCGTTCGAGAGAATCACTGTATCAAGTGCGGCTCCTGCACCCTCGTTTGCCCTGAGAAAATTTTTGTCCAAAGCGAAAAAGGAACAATTCCTCAAGTGGTTAGCCCGGAAAAATGTATTATTTGCGGACAGTGCGCCGCGGCATGCCCGAGCGATGCGGTTGACCATGAAAAATTTTCAAATACAACTATCAAGCCGCTTAATCGCAAACTTTATCCAACGGACGAACAAATTCTGGAAGCTATTCGGGGCAGGAGATCGATCAGAGCGTTTAAAGAAAAAGCAGTAGAAAAAGAAAAAATTGATCGTATTTTGGATGCCGCGCGGCTCGCCCCGAGCGCTAAGAACAGCCAAAGTACAGAATTTATCGTGGTCCAGGATAAAGAGAATTTAAAAAAAGCATCTGATCTAACCGTTGCTTTTTTAGAAGGTGTGATGAAAAAGATTCAGAATCCATTTTTTAGAACTCTCGGCATGCTGCTTTCTAAAAATAAAATCGAAAAAGCAATTCGTTCAATACCATCTTTTCAAAGAATTGCTGCGGACCACCGGGAAGGAAAAGACCGTATTTTAAGAAACGCCCCCGCTCTTATCTTATTTCATGGCAAAAAAAGTATTTCTTTTAGTAATGAAAATGCCAATCTTTGTCTCCAAAATGCCACCTTTATGGCGGAGACACTTGGACTCGGCACTTTTTATACCGGTTATTTGATAGCCGCATGTCAGCGGGACAAAGCAATCCCTCAATTTTTTAATATTCCCGAAAACCATGGAATTTTTGCTGGAATGACTTTAGGTTACCCCCAGTTTAACCAGTTTCCTAATTGGATTGAACGTAACGAACCTAAAGTGAGATGGCTATAATTTATGGTGTAATGTAACATAATGTTACACAAAATTGTAGCAAAAGGATACAAAACTAGGTTTTGGGCGGTAAGTTAATTCAAATAACTATTCACTTCTTAACTTTTTGTTATAATTACTAACCTTATGAAAATTGTTATCGCAGGACTAGGAGCCACAGGTTACTACCTGACAGAAATTCTCTTAAAAGAAAATCACGATCTAATACTTATAGAGCGGGATGAGAAAAGATGCCGCTCTGCCCAGGAGCAATTAGACGCTAAGATTATCCAGGGCGATGCGGCCGACGCCATCACTTTAGAGCCTTTAATTGATGAAACTACCGACATTTTTATTGCAGTAACAAGCAACGATGAAGCGAATGTAGTTGCCACTTTGATAGCTCGCAAGTTTGGGGCTCAAAAAGCTATTACTCGCATCAATGATCCTGCTAACTTAATTCATCCTTTGCTTACCGACGACCCGAGAGTATATGTGTTAAATCAAGAAATGATTGTGGCAAAAGACCTTGGCCGTTTGGTTGGAAACCCAACAGCAGATGAAATTGATTTCTTCGCCAAAGGCAAAGCGGAGATGATAAAACTCCACGTAACTAAGGATTCTAAAGCTCTTGCCACCCCTCTTAAAAATATCAAAATGCCTTCATCATGGCTTTTGATTGGAATTATTCGAAACGGCACTTTTAGAATCGCAAAAGGCGATACGATGATAGCGACAGGTGACCAAGCTCTTTTGATCGGCAAAACTGAGAAACGGGAAGAAATTGAAAAATTAATGGGCGTTAAGGCTCAGTCAATCAATCGTGTTATTTTAGTCGGATATAATGAAGTTTCTGAAACTCTGGCTAAGAAGCTTCATGGCAAGGGTGTTGAGGTTCGCTTGATTGAAGAGGATAGGAAAATTGCTGAAAAAGCAGCAGCCGAACTCCATGATATTTTGGTTTTTCACGGCGACGGGACAAGCGAGGAAATTTTAAAACAAGCCGGAATTGATGACGCGGAATATTTAGTTGCTTTAACCGAAGATGATGAAAATAACGTTCTTATCGCCCTTTTGGCAAAAGAAAAAGGCGTTAGGCGTGTCGTTGCCTTGACTCACAAGGCCCAATATAAAAAAATTATCGAAAAAATAGGCATTGATTCGGTCGTTAATCCACGCACCGCTATGGTTGATGAAATTTTTAGAAGAGTGCATCAAGAGCATTTTTCTGAAGTGAATATTTTGGAGGGCGGACAGGGCCAGATGATGGAAATTGTCGCCAAAGAAAAAAGTAAGCTCATTGGCGTTTCGTTAAACAAAGCAAAACTTCCCAAATCAACACTTATCGGAGCTATTCTAAGAGAAGACAACCTTATTATTCCGCACGGTGATGACAGTATTGAAGTTGGAGATCACGTTGTTGTCTTTTCTACCCAAGCTAAGCTTGCCGAAATTAGAAAACTCTTTGGTAGCTGACCATGAATTTTAAAGCAGTTTTCTATCTGATCGGGCGTCTTCTTGTTTTGCTAAGTGTCTTTTTATTGATTCCTACGGGTGTCTCTTTTTTTCACCAAGAGAACAGCTCTGTTAGTGCCTTTCTGATCACAGCTGGCATTTCTTTTTTAATCGGGATTTTTTTCATGGTCCAATTTCGCGAGACAAAAAAAGAATTTCTTGAAATTAGAGATGGATTTCTACTGGTCGCCATGTCTTGGGTTGCTGTTTCAGTGCTGGGAGCCATACCATTTTATATGACGGGAGCGATCCCTTCACCTTTGGATGCTATATTTGAATCTATTTCAGGATTTACAACGACGGGTGCCACGATACTAATCAATATTGAAGCATTGGACAAGGGGCTTCTTTTTTGGAGAAGTTTTTCGCAATGGATCGGTGGGATGGGAATCATCGTATTAGCCGTGGCTATTTTGCCGCAAATGTCAGTGGGCGGTCTTCAGCTGATGAAAAATGAGATGCCAGGGCCGACTTTTGAACATTTTAAACCCCGCATCAAACAAACAGCGCTTAGTCTATGGAAAATTTATTTTCTTTTTTCAGCTCTAGCCGTTGTGATTCTGTATACGGAAGGGATGTCATTATTTGACAGTTTCTGCCATATGTTCACTTCAATAGGTACAGGCGGATTTTCTACTAAAAATGCCAGTATCGCGGCATTTACCCCCGCAATCCAGATGACAATTGTTATTTTTATGTTCCTAATGGCTACAAACTTTGTGCTTCATTACGCGTGGCTTCATAAAGATTACAAAAGAGTATTTCGAAATTCCGAGTGGAAGTTTTACACAGCAACTCTCATCGTCTGCTTTTTGATCGTGGCTTTTGAGCTTGCCGTTCACATGGGAATATCTGTTGGAGAAGCCTTGAGACTTTCTATTTTTCAGGTTGTCTCAATAGGCACCTCATCTGGATTTACAATTGCCGATTACAATCAATGGCCAAGCCTTTCAAAAACACTGATTTTTTTATTGATGATCATTGGGGGATGCGCTGGCTCTACTGCCGGAGGATTTAAGCATATCCGCGTGCTTCTTTTAATTAAGAAAGCAAAGCAATCGGTAACAAAATATATTTTTCCAAAAGCCGTAGTGCCGGTTAAAGTCGAAAAGCAAGTCGTGGCCGATGATGTCTTGGTTGGCACCGCAAACTTTTTTCTAGTCTATATACTGATTGTTATTATTGGGTCTTTAATTCTTTTGGGCTTCGGTTTGGATCAGGTAACTTCTTTTTCAGCAGTCATCGCTTGCCTTAGCAATATTGGACCCGGTTTCGGACAGGTAGGGGCCAGCGAGCACTACGCTCTTTTGCCCCCTTTTATAAAAGCCTTTTTATGCATTTGCATGATAGTCGGCCGTCTTGAAATCTTTACTGTTCTTGTTCTTTTCTTCCCCGCAACTTGGAAGAAGTAAGTGGATAGTGGTTGGTGGTTAGCGCTTAGTTTTAATTGCCGCCTTTGGTGGCTCGTTAGATTCTATTCACTATTCACTAACAGCTAATCACTGTTCGTAGAACATCGCTGACATATACCCCACGACAGAAGAACCATCTCCTGTAACGTCTCCTGAATTACAGTGATGGATAACGTGAGCTTTTCCGGCTCCTAATTTTTGGGAGGCGAGCATGACAGCGGCAATTGGACCGGCACCGCACGCTTCAAACTTTTGAGCACGAAGACCTCCCAGCAATTTTTTAGTATCAAAGCCAGAAACAACATCTAAACAAACTTTATCCAGCTTGTTAGCTTTCCCGGCGTCGTGAAAATGTGAAAGGTCAGAACTTGCGACTAAAAGCGTTTTGCTTTGATTTTGTAAAATTTTGCCTAAAAGATTTCCTAAAGCTTCGCAAATTTCAGGCGACTGATTACCAATAACAAGAGGAAGCAGTTTGAAATCATGAAGTGTTTCCTGGAGAAAAGGAAGCTGCACTTCAAGAGCATGCTCCGGGCCATGACCTTGATCGGATGATCCAACAATCCTTTTTTTGTCTGCTCGAAGCAATTTATCACGCAAATCCTGATCAAGAGGAATGCGTCCAAGCGGGGTTTCATAAAAATTCCCCGGAAACACGGAAATTCCATCAAAATATTCATGATGGCTTGGCGAAACGATAACCACACTTTCAAATTCTTTTTCAGATAAGTAAGAATAAGCGGTGGCGGCTGTAAATCCGCTATAGACGTAGCCCGCATGGGGCGCTACTAATCCTATAATTTTTTTTGGCTTATCAAAAATTCGCCTCTCTCTTGCTTCTTGGAGAAGCTCGGAAACTATATGAGAGAGATCTTTTTTAGTGCCGGGATAAAAAGCGCCTGCCACAGCAGGGAGGCGTATTTTATTTTTTTCAAAATTCATATTAATCCTTTTTGTTTAATTCGGATTCACTAAAAAGAATGACATGAAAAGACCAAATTTTAGTTTGGGGATCCAGGTAAGCCTCTTCCGGTAAGCCCGCTTTTAAACAGGTGTGTTTTAAAAACTCATCCCGGCTCAAATTATATTCTGTGGCGACTTGAGGAAGGAGAAGGCCTCTGTGAACACCTTGCTCGATCATCAAACCATCGCGGCCAATTTTAATGTCTTCTAATTTATTGACGATTTCCAAAGGTGAGAGAACAGAAATTTCAATTTCGATTTCTTTTAATTCATTTTTTTCAACCTGAGGAAAACGGTAGTCTTTAGTGGCGGCACTCTGGGCAGCTTGAGTTACAGTTTCATAAAGAGGGAAGTGTGCTTCAGTAAATCCGATACACCCTCTTAGATTCCCATTTTTTTTAAGAGTCACAAAAGCTCCGGCTTTATTAGCCAAAACTGATTCTTTTGAAGGAGGGGAGCAGCCAAAAGATTTATTGTTAACCGCTTCTTCAATAGAGATCCGAGCAATTTTTAAAAGATCTTTTTTATTTTCAGTTGTTAAGTTCACTTCCAAACTCCAGGTATTTGGATGTTGCAATCAGGGCAGCATCCATTTTTTAACCGGTTTTTTGTTACCTGAAAACCGAAACGTTCGATCAATAAAACTTCACAATCAGGGCAGTAAGTGTTTTCAAGATCCTCTGTTTCGCCGGGCAAGTTGCCTGTATAAACAAATTTTAACCCGGCTGTCCGGCCAATTTCGCGCGCCCGCATCAAAGTTTCGGGCGGCGTACTTTTACTATTCAGCATTTTATAATCGCTGCGAAAAGCAGTAACATGCCACGGGATATCAGGAGAGAGCGAAGCAAGGAATTCCGCGATATTTTTTAGCTCTTCTTCACTGTCATTAAACCCCGGGATAACCAGCGTAACCACTTCGAGCCAAAATCCCTTTTCTTTTACCATTTGGATTCCCTTTAAAACTTTATCTAAAGCGCCTCCCAATTTTTTATAATTTTTTGAATTAAAACATTTCAGATCTATTTTATAAAGATCCACATAAGGCCTGAGGTAATCCAAAGCTTCGTGGGTGGCATATCCATTTGAAACATAGCCGCCGCGAAGCCCTTCCTTTTTACCGATTTTTAAAATATCAACGGCCCACTCATTAGTGATTAAAGGCTCATTATAAGTTGAGATGATAAAGGGAGAATTATGTTTAAGAGCATTTTTAACAATTTCTTCAGGCCCAATTTCTTGAATAAGGCTAACTGCTTCCGGATCCCGAACGGCTTGTGAACTAATCCAATTTTGGCAAAAAGAACAATGGAAATTACAGCCCAGCATTCCAAAGCTTAATGCCATGGAACCGGGCATAACATGGAAGAAGGGTTTTTTTTCGATGGGGTCAACCCCGAGACCATTAACGTATCCTTTAGGAACAAAAAGTTTACCGTCCGAATTAAAGCGAATTCGGCAAATACCGTCATGGTTAGGTTGGATCCGGCATTCGTGGGCGCACGAGGAGCATTGAACCACTTGCTCCCCAAGCCCCTTATAAAGCTCACCCTCTTTTGAGTGTTCCCGCAGGATTTCTTGATATGACTTTGCCATAAGTTTATGGGAAATTCTACGCCTCTATCGAACGTCTTGCAATGTCTACGCACTATATTAACCCCACACTAAAGTGTGGGCTACATTATCTTAGCCTTTTCCCTCGTAGGTCACACTTAAGTGTGACCTACAGCTTTCTTGTAGTCTGTTGCTTGCACGCTTGCGCCCTTTCTTTACGCTAATGTTATATATTACAAAATTGTACTATTTTTAGCCTATTTCTACAAAAATGGACCCAATAAAGCCAGTTTTATAGAAATTTAAGGGGTTATTCAGAAGTGGCATGTTATTTGATCTCTGTTAGGGTACGAGCGAGGTTTATTTAGCTCAGTTTAAAGAAATAAGGAAAATAACCTTTAATAACTGATATTTTTGGAATATAGTTCCAAGACCTTTAAAAAGTTTAGATCAAAGGAGAAATAAAAAGATGAACGGCTCTTCAAATATTTCAGAAATTTTCGGCTCGAATGTTTTTAATGATCGAGCTATGAAAGAAAGACTTCCAAAGGCTACTTACAAGGCCCTCCAAAAAACGATTAAAGAGGGCGCTTTTCTTTCGCCTGAAATTGCTAATGTGGTGGCGAATGCTATGAAAGACTGGGCAATTGAAAAGGGCGCTACACACTACACGCACTGGTTTCAACCGTTAACAGGCTCAACTGCTGAAAAACACGACTCTTTTATTGCTCCAACAGAAGATGGTGGCGTTGTTATGGAATTTTCGGGCAATCAGCTTATTCAGGGGGAACCTGACGCTTCTTCTTTCCCGAGCGGTGGTTTGAGGGCAACCTTTGAAGCGCGCGGATACACAGCGTGGGATTGCACTTCACCGACCTTTTTAAAAACAGATGAAGCCGGGAACGTTACTCTTTGTATTCCAACCGCTTTTTGTTCCTATACAGGAGAAGCTTTAGATAAAAAGACACCACTTTTGAGATCGATGGGGGCAGTCTCTAAGCAGGCTCTTCGAGTTTTGCGTGCCGCGGGCAACAAAACTTCAAAAAGAGTTTACTCTACGGTCGGACCGGAGCAGGAATACTTTTTAATCGATAAAAAGTACTATACGGACCGGCTGGATTTAATTACAAGCGGCAGAACGCTTTTTGGAGCACCCTCACCCAAAGGGCAAGAACTCGAAGATCAATATTTTGGAGCCATTAAAGACAGAGTTTCCGCTTTTATGAAAGATCTTGATATGGAGCTCTGGAAGATGGGTATTGCTTCAAAAACAAAGCATAATGAAGTGGCTCCGGCTCAATATGAGATGGCGCCTATTTTTTCAACAACCAATATTGCAACCGATCATAATCAATTGGTTATGGAGACCATGAAGAAAATTGCACTGAGACATGACCTCGTGTGTCTTCTTCACGAAAAACCATACGCGGGTGTTAACGGGTCAGGAAAACACAATAACTGGTCACTAGCAACTGATGATGGTATTAATCTTTTAGAGCCAGGCCGCACACCTCACGAAAATGAGCAGTTTTTATTGCTCGTGGCGGCACTAGTTAAATCTGTCGATAAGCACGCAGATAAATTAAGAGCTTCTGCCGGCAATGCAGGAAACGATCACCGGCTTGGTGCTAATGAAGCGCCTCCCGCGATCATTTCTATTTTTATGGGGGAAGAGTTGACAGATATTTTGATGACTCTTGCGAAAGGAAAGAAAGCAAAGTCAAAAGGACAGCGTTATTTGAAAGTTGGTGTGGATTCATTGCCCGCGCTCCCAAGACACACCACGGACAGAAACAGAACATCTCCTTTTGCTTTTACAGGAAATAAGTTTGAATTTCGTATGGTGGCCTCATCAGCTTCTATTTCCGGTCCTAACGTTGTAATGAACACTATTGTTGCTGAAGCATTAGATGAGATCGCAACCCGCTTGGAGAAAGCTAAAGATATTAATAAAGAAATCGAAGCGATCATAAAAGAGGCTGTTAATAAACATGGTAGAGTTATTTTTAATGGCAACAATTATGCTCCGGAGTGGGAAGCGGAAGCCAAAAAGCGCGGCCTACCCAATATTAAATCAACTGTTGCAGCGCTTGATTCCATGATTACGCCCCAAGCGGCTCAGCTCTTTGCGAAATATAAAATTTTTACAAAGAAAGAATTGCATTCACGTTATGAGATTTACATGGAGCACTACGCGAAGCAGATTAATATTGAAGCATTAACAGCTGTTCAGATGGTAAAAATGATGTATTTACCGGCTGTGGTTTCATATGTGCACCAACTAGCTGATTCGATTCAAAAGCTCGATGCTTTGGGAGTAAAAGCTAAAACACAAAAAGCGTTACTTTCAAAAGCGTCAGCACTGCTTGATTCTGCCAACGAGAAGTTGGAAAAGCTAGAAAAGATCACCGAGAAAGCTCAGGGTATTGCAAAAGCTGCTAAGCAGGCAGCGGCTTATCGGGATCAGGTTGTTCCGGCAATGGATGATTTAAGGGGGGACATTGATGCGTTAGAAGTTTTAACACCCCAAACTTTGTGGCCGGTTCCTTCTTATGCTGACATGCTTTTCAAACTGTAATAATTAAATTAACGCAGAGCGCAAAAAGGGGCAGGATCTTAGATCGTGCCCCTTTTTTTATTTTAATATACTCTCCAACGCGTTTTTTAACGTCGGATGCTCAAAATGAAATCCTTTTGCTTCAATCTTTTTTGAAGAAACTCGAGCGCTATCCAGGAAAAGACAGGACATTTCACCAAACATTGTGTTGAGAATCGGTTTGGGCAGCCAGAAAAGTGTAGGGCGATGTAAGAGATGTCCCAAGGTTTTTGTAAATTCTAGATTAGTGACTGGATGAGGCGCTACACCATTAAAAATACCAACTAATTTTTCGTTTTCTAGCAAATATAAAAATAACCTCACCAAATCCTGTAAACAAATCCAACTCATCCATTGGTTGCCGCTCGATAAAACACCGCCAAGACCTTTTTGAAAAAGAAGGAGCAGTTTAGAAAGCGCTCCGCCACCTCTGCCAATAACAATGCCGGTTCTTACAATCGAGGTGCGAATACCAAGTTCAGATGCTTTTTGGGCTTCTTTCTCCCACCAGTAACAAGTGTTGGGCAAAAAACCTTCGCCCATCGGGGCGTCTTCTCTTAAAATTTCACTTTCAGAGTCTCCATAAAAACCGACCCCCGAGACAGAAAGAAAAGTTTTTGGTTTTACAATCAGTTCTTTTAATGCCGCAACCAAATTTCGTGTGCTTTGAATGCGGGAGTCAAAAATTTTACGTTTTTGTTCATCATTCCATTTTTTTTGTGCTATTGGTTCACCGGCAAGATTTATAACAGCATCACAATTCAAAAAAGCTTCTTTGGGAGGTAGCTCTTCTAAGGGGTTTTTCCAAGGAAGAATATGGCATGAGCGTGGTAAAGAAAGAGACGCTCTGCTGGCATTGCGAGAGAGGACTTTTATTTCATGCCCTTCGCTTAGCAGCCTCTTAACTAAACTTTTACCTACGAAACCCGTAGCGCCTGTGATGGTGATGTTCATGGGGATATTATATAGGGAATAAGCCAAAAAAACACAAACCACAAACAACAAATCACAAACAAATCCCAATGCACAAAACACAAATTAAAAACGGTAGGGTGACACTTCGTGTCATGCCGGGCTTGACCCGGCATCCATTTCTTTATTTCTTTTTATTCAGAAAAAGGTTAATTAGATTCTTTGAAGCGTCAGTTACGGCTAGTTCGGCGAAGACCTCGCTTTCTTTATGGAAGCTTTTGTTTAAATCTTTTCCGTAAGTTCCTTTGAGAAAATCAATAATAGCTAAAGGAGCCGGATAAATTCCCCCGGTAATCTTTAAAACGTTCTTTTTTGCTGTGCTAAATAACAAAGCTCGACCCAGAGATGTTTTTTCTAAAAACCAAAGAGCAAACTTTTTCCTTTTCTTTTTAATTTTTGTTTCTTTAATAAATTGAATAGTTTTCTCAATCAACTCATCTTTCGAAATAATTTTATCGATTATGCTCGAACTTAATGCTTTTTTAGCCGGAACTATTTGTCCTGTCAAAATAAGAGGCAAAGCTTCGAGCAGACCTATAAGCCGGGGCAATCTTACGGACCCGCCCCAACCGGGCAATAAACCCAGCTTAACCTCAGGCAAACCTATTTTTACTTTTTCAGAATCGGAAGCTACACGGTATTTGCATGCTAAAGATAATTCTAAGCCTCCTCCGACACAAGCCCCATTAATGACGGCAACAGTTGGAATTATCAGGCTTTCAAGAATTTTAAAGACCTCCTTGCCTTTTTCTGATTTTTGGCGCGCCTCATCTTCATTTGAAACAGTGGCAAGATCTTCGATGTCGACACCCGCAATAAAATGCTCATTTTTTGCGCTCGTGATCAGAAGGACTTCATGTTTTGGATTATTTTGAATTTCAAGGAGAAGGTTTTTAAGTTCCTCCATGTTTTCTTCGGTAAGGAGGTTAATATCTGGTCTCTTTGGATAATCAAATTCAAGGATTGCTATATTATCTTCTTCTTTTAGGCGCCAAGCGTTACACATACCCAGATTATAGCGCAGTGAGGCGACTTCTTGCCACATCAGAGAAATTTGGCTTTATTTTTGTTAAATTCAAATTATACTTGTCCCACTTTGCTACGGAGGGGTGGCAGAGCGGTTGAATGCGGCGGTCTTGAAAACCGTTAGGCCTTTGCGGGTCTCGTGGGTTCGAATCCTACCCCCTCCGCCATCGCAGCCTCTGGCTGCTCTTTAAAGGGGAACCTGTTAACCGCAGTCGCGGGGTTCCCCTTTAATATATCCCCTCCACCTCCCATAAGGAATGCCTTCGGCATAAATTGACTTGGAAAAAATCTTTTTCTACCCTTCTGATTAAACAAAACCTCTTGGACTTCTTTTAAAAATCGGTATCATTTCCCTGTATTTGATAATTTGCTTATCGATTCGGAAATACGGTGAGAATCCGTAGCTGTCCCGCAGCTGAAACCGGAACGAAACCTCAAAATCCCGCCGCAAGCCGGGTGAACCCACGACCAGGAAGGCGAGGGAGTAGGTAGTGTGCCGTAAGTCAGAAGACGACGATAAGCCACAAACTTCGCGGAAAGGAAGAAAATGAAAAGGTTGATCTTTGTTTTCTTTGCGGGGCTTACGTGCCTCGTCTTAGTGTCTTTTGCTTTTGCAGAAGACAATTTACAGGATTTAAATAACCCACCCGACAGTAAAGACATAGTGAAAGATAAGGGAGGCCCAGGCTTTAGGATTCCGCTTGTCAGCGCCCTGCTTAATTTGAAGACGGTGTCGGCTAAGGTTCCTCAGACTCCCAATTGGGACGCGCTTACGCTTTATGCAACACGTCTTGCGAGACCCATAACTCGCTTGGATGAGGTGCCCGTAAATGTGACTATTAAAGATAAAGACTATTTTTGGGAGAATACCCCCAAAACTTTTCAGGAGGCTGTTCAAGACACTGAAGGTGTTATTCTTTATGACACGGTTGGAAACGGTCTTGATACAACCTTTGGTTTGAGAGGATTTCCGGAGTCTGATGCCGCCGTTTTTATTCTTGATGGTGTTCGCATCAACGAGGTTGACGGAGGAGCCGTAAGTTATCCATTAATTGTTATGGATGATATTGATTATTTAGAAATTGATCGAGGATCCAGTTCACCCATTTATGGAAGCGGAGCTTTTAGCGGTGTTGTGCATCTAAGAACCCGTAAACCAAGCGATAAACTAATTCATCTTTTTGGCGGGTTAGAATTCTCAAGCTTTAAGGGCATTCGTTTTAATCAGGGTGTGGATGGCTCGATTCCTGATAAACTCACCCCTTTTAACGGAAAATGGACTTATTATTTTGACGGCGGGCGCAATGTAATTAGCGAAGGTTTTAAAGACAATGATGAGTCACGCCTTACTCATTTTAATATCAAGGCCGGCTATGAGCTCCCGGACAACCAAGGGGGCATCAGAGTTGGCGTTAAACATGTAGAAGATTATATTTCGAATCCGGGCGAACAAACCCTGAGTCAATATCACGCCAATCCCCAGGGGTCTAATAAGCCGCTCGATTTTAATGCCCAAAAAAGCACTATTGTTCAAATAGATGCTGATAAAAAGTTTTGGGACGATAAAATTACGGCTTCTATTATGAATTCGTGGCGTTTTTGGGATTCTACATTCCAAAACACCTTTGGGACTTTTTTTGATTGGGCAAACGGGTATAACCCCGATACGCACCGCATATTTCAAAAATCCCGTGAGCGGGATTTGGTTTGGCAGCTTGAATATGCGGATGAATGGAATTCATGGCTTACCAATAAGTCTTCCATCGGAATGGAATACCGCAAGTCCCTTGACCAGGCCCGGCAAATGAACGCGTTTCAGGGAGTGGTCAGATGGAATGATGGGCCCGATACGGATCGCGTTGCCAATTATGAAAACCTCGGCTTATTTTGGGGAACGACGGTTGGGCTTTTTGAAAAACTTCATGTTCGCTATGGAATGCGGCATGATTTTCATTGGCTAAAAAGCCAAGATTACGTAGCGCCCGTTGCTAACCTCAGTCGAAGATGGAACAAATCAACCTTATCGATCGGCGGAACTTATCAGCCTTTTAAATTTATTGATATTTTTGGCAATTATTCTCAAGGGTTTCGTGTGCCGACCATTAGCGATATAGCGCCTTTTTCGATGGGAATCGCAACTGATCTTCAACCCGAGAAATCCGACTCGTATGAGGTTGGCGCAAGGCTTCGATATAAAAAGCGCTATTCATTTAAATTTAGTTTCTTTCTAACGGATGTTAAAAACGAAATTGTTTATGACAATATGGCTGTAACCGCCGCAACACCCTTTGGCCGCAATACGAATGTTGGCGAGACCAGGAGAAAGGGCGTTGAGCTTCGTTTTGATACGAATCCAATTGATGAATTTTATCTTTATTCTTCTTACACGTGGACAAGTGCCCGGGTGCGTTCCACAAGTGGCGCCGGCGGACCGGTCGACGGAAGAGCCTTGGGGCAAGTGCCAGCCAATCGCATGACATATGGCGCTACAATTGTACCGTTTAAAAGATTGGGAGCACCTTTTGATGGGCTTCGATTTTCTATGGACGGAGTGTTTACCGGGCGTCAGCATCCGCAAAGCTATGAATCAACTTCTGAGGCGAATCTTATGGCAACGGGCTATTGGATCAAATCGTTTAGTATTTGGAATCTTAAGCTTTCATATGAATTAAAGGGAATGCAGATTTATTTTAAAGTTAATAATCTATTTGATGAGAAATATTTTTCACGTGCCATTTCTGCTCAATCTTTTGGTACGGCTATTTACCCAGCGGGCCGATACCTATTTGTTAATCGCGGTGCCCCCAGGGAATTTGTTTGGGGAACAAAGTATGAATTTTAAGCTGTGAGCTCCGGGACCCGAGCCGCAAGTGTCATGCCGGGCTTGACCCGGCATCCACTTCATTATAAAAAAATAAAGTAATGGATTCCGCATCTAGTGCGGAATGACAAGAGAAAAATTTAAAACTTTCAAATTTAAGTAGCCCGCACTTTAGTGTGGAGTTACACTATTACAAAAAGGAGAGATGAGATGCTCGCAGTACTATTAATTGTTTTAGGGATTGTATGCCGGTTTGTTTTTGATGTTCCCAATTTTACCCCTATTGCCGCAATTGCTCTTTTTGGCGGAGTTCATCTGAGCAAAAAATCAGCCTTAATTCTGCCCTTGGCTATTATCGTTATTTCAGATTTAATGATTGGAATGCATGCGACAGTTCTTTTTGTTTGGGGCTCTATCTTGCTTATCTCATTTTTGGCCCTGAAATTTAGAGAAAAGATCAATATCAAGAACGTAATTCTTTATTCTTTGGTTGTATCGGTTCTTTTTTATCTGATTACCAATTTTGGCGTATGGATTATGGGAGGCTGGTACCCTAAGACCTTTAAGGGATTTTTGGATTGTTATTATATGGGGATTCCTTTTTTCAGGAATTTTCTCTTAGGTACCGTCGGATATTCTTTTGTGTTTTTTGGTGTTTATGAATGGGTGGAAGCCCGTTTTAGCGCCTCAAAACCATCCTATTACTTCACTATTTAACTCCCCCAACCCCTCTTAATTTAAGAGGGGAGACCTATAGGGTTCCTCCCCTTAGTTTAAGGGGAGGCTAGGTAGGGTTAAATATATCCCCCTAAAACTTGTAATTTAGCCCTTTCACCGGGCATTATTTAGCAGCCCTTAGGAAAAGGGGCTTTTTATATATTATATATATACATCAGACATTGTAATTTCTATCCAGGGGGATAGTTTTTACAAAAAAAGATGTGTAGAACGACTGTCACTTTTTAGGAGAAAAGCGTGATGAGTGTCGTTAGCTTGATTAAAAAAACGATTAGCTGGGTTGTTATCGTGTGCTTTGTTACCACATCTATTTTTCTAGACACTTCAGGTAATCTCTATGCGGTGACGCAAGAGACTATTGTTCATGAGGATAAAGAGGAAGCCAAAGAATATATCCAGGCCCTTGCCGAGCAAATCGAGCGCGAAGGCAAGGAGCTCCCATCGGTTCATTTACATCGAAAGTTAGAAAAAACAAGCAAGGCCAGACAAGCTGTTGAAAGAACAAGAAAAGTGTTGGAAGCAACAGGGAAGTTGCCAGGAAAGAGACGAGATCTGAGAACTGAGATCCGAGCAACTAAAGGAGCGCCCGCCGCCGCTAAAGCTGTGGCGGGTAAAAGTTTGGGCGAGGAGCTTCGCTTAGTGCCGGAAGACATCAAGCCTGTCCCTTTTGAAACTTTGCCTACTGGTTTAAAAATAAAAGAATATGGCCCCTTAAAGATTGATCGTACAGTGATGCCGGAGAGTGAAGAGGATGTTGTTTTTAAACTTGAAGGCATTCCTCCTATAGACGATGAGTTAAAACAGCAAATTATTCCGGCAGATGCTTATATCTTTGGAGCCCATTTAAACGAAAAAGATGTCGAATTTTTAGCAGAAGATCTAGAAGAGGCAATTAAAAAGGCAAGAGAACAGGACAAAAGACCCGTTCTTGTTTTTGAGGCGGCCCCTAGATTGCCTATATCCAAAAAAGAAACCAAAGCAATTTATGAAGAGGGAAAAGGTAGGGCAGGATATCTTTTAGCCGTGATGAATAAAAATTTAGCAGAGGATGATAAATATTATTCTTTACTCAAACAATACGAAGAATTTCCGGAGGAGTATGTAAAATTAGGAGCTGAACGTTATAAAGTGAAATTTTTGCCCGCATTATTCGATTTGTTTCAGAGTTTGGCTCCTGAAGGAGGCGCCTTGATTGAAAAGTGCATGTTAGGCATTGCTGCAGGCATTGAACAAGGAATGTACCAAGAGCTAAGCGCGCAGAACGAGTTATTAAAAGCGGAACCTGATTTTGAAAAAGCGTTTAGCTTGGTTAAAAAGGCCTTTCAAAACCATAAACTTTCTCAACATTATCGCGATACTAATTTTTTACAATTTATACATAACCACAAAATTAAAAATCCAAATCATTTTATCATCGTAATCAGAGGAGCTAACCACAAGCCATTTTTTAAAAACAATTTACCCGAGGGTTCTGATATACGCACTCGTTTGAGAGAGTTTGCTTCGCTGGTTCAAGAAGACAGAAGATCATTTTTATTTTCTCATATGTATGCAAATCGTCAGGAGCTTTTTCATGGAGCGGATGTAACTGATGAGACGTTGCATCAATATCTTCTAGCGTATGTATTAGCAAATCTTTTGCAAGCGGCTCTTATAAAAGCAATTAAAGCTAAAAAACAAGCTGACAAGCAGAAGGTGATAAAAAGATTGATAGGACAAATAAAAGAAAAGCTAAATTTGCCAAGAAAAGAACTAGATCCTTATGCTTTTGTTACAAAACCTTTTTTTAGATTGCTCGAGCTAAATAAGACCGACCTTATGAAGATTCGCCAAAAAATAGCAGCAACAGACGGTACAGCAGCTATAGATTTTGGAATTTTTCTTGATCAATTAGAAGGGCACCAAGTATTAACAAGGAAAGATCTTAAAGAAATCCGGGGCTTGAGCCTTGGTGAGGTTTCCTTAAGCGAGATAAGAGAAGGATTGTCAAAGGAATTTTTGGAGCCGCTAATAGTTGAAGAAATCACCGCGGCGCCCGCCGTCGCTAAAGCTGTGGCGGGTAAAAGTCTGGGTGATGTTGAAAAAGAGATGAAGGAGATGACGAGGAGTGCCAAGCGGGTAATATTTTGGTATAGAATAATGTTTTCAATTTTAGCCACGATCAACGTTGTTTTTCTAACAACTTATTTTACCGGAATAGGATATTTAATCGGTTTCAGTTTCCTCAAGATGTGGTCTCTTTCTAAATTATTAGCGATATCAATAGGTTTTTTCAGCGCCTACATGTTCTTTGGCATAGAGTTTTCATTTAAAGAAATCTTGAGAATCAAATATGACAGAACCATTTTCAACGCGTCATTTAGAGTTCAAAACGTATTAGCTTCTCTATTTCCATCAGCATATCTTAAGGCAGTATTTCTAATATTAGCTTCCCGCGATCAAGATAAGACACCCATATATTTTGTTGCCACTTTCGGAAAGCAGCTCGAGATTATTTGGCGCCTCAATGAAAAAGAACTGACAGACCTTAAAAAGTTTCTTATGAAGATAAATGAATTTTATGAGTTGTCTTGGCTTACCAAAGAGGAAATCTCAACCGCCCTTTCTCTGATTTTCCTTAGGGAAAATCGATTGCCGGAAAATATCGGAGTTCCCATTATGATAAGAAGGGATTTGGAAGAACTGTTCAAAATGTCCGGTAGTGATAAACAAATTCAAAAAAGTGCGGAGCAGGTAATTAGGGATTTAGCCGAAAAACTTAGTCTCGTGGAAGACGAAGAGGAGAGAGAAGAAATCCAACTGGCTGCTCGCGATCAAGTTAAAGAGCTGACTGCTTTGGTAGCGGCAAGAAAAGCAAGGATGCAGGACTTAGAGTTGGCGATTAAAGGCGAAGAACGCGCACCGCCTGATGAAATTTTCCAAGTAACTGCTGCGAGTTTGGGTTTAACGGCTGAAATAGAAGCTTTAAAAAGTCAGCTTAATTCTACAAAGCGAGATCTGCCAGCAGGGCTTCAGGGCGTTGATTTAGCGACTAACGCACAGCAAATAATCGCTGATATCAGAACACAGCAAACAATAGAGCTGAGCCTCGATGAAGAAAAAGAGCTGCGAGCTCTTATTCAAAAATATCTTTCAGAATTAAGAATGGCCCACTTCATCCGATGGCAATCCGTCTCTCCTCAGATGATGAGATTTTTATTGGACTATTCAGGTCGCACACTGTTTTCTTACGACACTCTTCATGGAATGCACGCACGGTATTTTAATGATCCTCGTCTCGATTTTTTAACCGCGGGCTTGATGAATGAGGGTAAGGGCCTCGCTGATGAGATTACAGGAGCCCAACAATTTGTAAGCGGTACTTTTGGAAAGATTGGCGGGTTACCCTCCGACTTGATGGAAAATGCGATAGCTGTGGTAATTCTCAAAAAGGAAGCTTTGGATATTGAAAACCATATAGCTTTTAATGTGCCAGATGAAGAATATTTATTTGATCTAATAATGCCATTTAATTTTTGGCCTGAAATGGTAGATCAATATAGGCCGGCTTTGCGAGAAAAGCTTCTTTCGGCAGACGGTCTTAAGAGCGTTATAGAGGCGCTTCTAATCAATAAGGGGCCTCAAGGCATGGATGAAAACGGAAGGATTGGCGTGGAATCAACAGCCGAATTACCTTTGTTTGGCCCCTTCACCCCTTTTTCAGATCGAGAAATGAGAATACCTCAAGGAATCGGATCTTCGTTTATCGAAACAATAGTTCTAAGGGATGATTTTTACGACCGTTTAAGCACGCTTCCTTGGTGGGATCAGGCGAAGGTTAACACAGCTCGGGCAAGTGATTATTTTGCAAAAGACAAAGAAGGAAATTATTTAAATTCACGTCTCAGCCGGCTGCAGGAAAACGAAAAAGCCATCACAGACTTTTTTGCCGAAATTAAAGGAAGAAGCTTAGGAGAGGATGGAAAAACAGAAGAAACTCCTTCTTTTATCAAAAAAATTAAAAATAAATTTAATCATTGGCAAGCTTTAAGGGCGTTGCCAGAATTGATGAGCTCAATCGGAAGCAGATTTTTGCCCCCAGAAAGCACCGTAACAAGCATACAAAAAGCCGAAACCCACTTAAAAACACTTACCGAAGAAGATGAGGAGTTTATTAAAAACATAGTTCTCCCGCCTTTAATAGAAAAAATAAGACATTTTGAAAAAGCTTCTGTTTCTACGGAGGCGCTCAAGAGCATAAATTTGGTTATTCCTAACCTAACAGACAAATCTATCAGCTTGCTTACCGAAATTGTAGCTAAGATTTTAAATAAACTGCCGCAATTTAAAGAAAATGAAAAGCTTTTTGAAGCAGCTCAGCAAACCACGCGTCAAATTGCCGAAAGAATAAGGGAGATTTCTGATGAGAAAAGCGTTCGGCTCGAAGCAGCTCAGCCTTTTTTGGATGCACTTAATCAATATTTAAAACTGGGTTTTAAAAAAAGGGTTGCCCACGAAGATGAAAAGATTTTTATAGAAAATGAAATAATTGGTTTTCTAGGTATTGATGAAGGGCGCGAAGCCGTCGGAACCATTTATTTTAGTTTCTTGCCAGATAGTCTTAGAGAAATGGTGTCAAGCAAGGCTCGCACCAGTCAAGAATTCAGAGAAGAACGCGTTCGAAACTTAGAGCAAAAAATGATTTACTATTTAGGTGAAGTCGATGCGAAAGAAAAGATTAAAAAGGTAAGAGAAGAGATTGTAGAAACTGATTTGCGGGAAGCTCTACATAACGGAATTCAGAGGACGTGTCTTTTAACTGCCTGGGAGATCGCCGATATCAAAGGGCGCAATCCTCGCCCTCAGTATTTTAATATGGGACCTGGTCAAAGATTGGAAATTCTCCCCAGACACTTTCAGACTTCTCCAGTTGATGCGGTAAAAAGAAAATACGCAAAAACAGCTAAGCACCATGCGGAGAACATTAAAATACTTGTTGGCGAAAAGAGAGCGCAAGAAGAAATTACAAAAGGGTTTTTAAAGGTGTTGCCCGAAGTAATTCTAAGAAGCAAGACGGGTTACGACGAGCAGACACAATATTTAAATTTTAACGATACTTATGTGCCCGCGTATGAACAGATTAGAAAATGGGTTGATTTTTATGTGCTAAAAAGCATAGGGCGGGAAGAAAGAGCGCAACTCTATTTGGAGGCTTTATCAAAAGCGATGCTTTATAAAGGACTCGGAGGTTCTAATGCTCGTGACCGTTATTATGGCATAATAGGCAGCTTGATTTCTGAGATGGAAAATCTTCTAACGCCTCCTGTCGCGGCAAAAAGAATAACTGGAAAGATTTTAGAGATAATTTTGAATCTAGCGCGAGAAAAAAGTGAGATGCAGATCGAGCATTATTCTCGCTATTCTTCTATAGGTAATTTATTTTTTGAAAATTTGAGAAAGATCAAGAAAGACGAGGGTCTTACAAGAGCAGAGGCCGAAAAGTTTGAAAAAGCGCTTAAAAATTCTCTTTCTACCGCTTGGGATCAAGAGCTTAAAAAGGTTATTAGAAAAATGATTACTTATCTCTCGTTTTGGTCTTTTGGTTTTTTAGCCGCAGAAAACGTGAAAGATCTTTTTGATGCTGTGAACGGGTTGTATTCAAGTTCTGTGGGGAACACTGTTTCGGAAGAGGCGGTCGATCAAATTTTAAACGACTTATCACAAAAAATTAACTTCACCGAAGATGAAGCAGAAAAACAAGAGCTAATTAAAGGGGCTGTTGACCGAGTTGATGAATATAAGCGATATTTGGAAGCGGGGCACGAGAGATGGCGTCCGGCGCCGAGTGCCGAACCCCGCGAGGAAGAAGAGGAGATTTTCCAAGCAACTGGTGCGCCCGCCGCCGCTGAAGCTGTGGCGGGTAAAAGTCTTGGCGGGATGGAGAGTGCCAGGAGACTTAAGTTTTTGAGGGAGCAATTAGAATTAAGCCAAAAAGAATTTGGAAAATTACTTCGTTCCGATGACCCAATTTCTCAGCAAGCCATTTCTCATTGGGAGCTTGGGCAGAGGTCTGTTCCAGAAAACATCATGCAAAGAACAGATGAATTGATTGATGAGAATTTAGAGGTGATGGTTGAATCTCAATTTCAGTCAAAACCGGACACATCAAGCCTCTCTCTTATGGAGTCGCTCCATGCAAATTATAAATATTTAGAAAAATGGTTTGGTATTGTTAAGAACCTTGAACGCATCATGCTGTATGAGGAGCCGATTAAACCTGAAAAGCCGGATCCATCCAAAGATGTTGAGTTTAGGGAAGTTACTTGGGCACAGTGGTTTGAACACTTGATGAACAACAAAATCGGAACCCTTTCCTCAGCTTTTCAATTTTTAGAGAAAGTGATAAGTGTAGGGAACCGTTCTGGGACTTCAGATTTTGTTCAATCTATAAAAGGATCTTTGAAAGGTTATCATGATGATGCAGCAAATTTAAAAGATATGGCTACAGGGGCGATGCAAAAAGATTATGGGACATCAAACCAGGCGGGGACAAAAAATAATCCTGCGGATCGTGCGGCGTTAGGAAAGCTTTTCTTTGGGAAAGTGTTTTTTGAAAGTCCTCGAGCTGGTCGAAATCAAGAAGTGTTTAAGAAATTTGTGAGCGAAGCACAAGAAACATTCGCTAAAATAGATAAAATTTTGGACATAATCGAAGATATGCCCATTGAACCTTATGAGGCCGAGGATATGTCCGCCACAGAAGAGTCGGCGGGTAAAAGTTTGGGTGTTGAGGCTGATGCGGCAGCTGCTATTTTGGATGTTGCCAGGCGTGTTCATGATGAAAAGTACGAGGCAGTTATGGTTTCAGGACGCAGCGAACCAATGACTGTAGAATTATTTAAAACAGCGTGGAGGAATCTCTTTGGCCGAGAACCTATGCCAACTATCTATCCAATGGGCGCCGAGGTAAACAGAGTCCTTTATAGAGATGCAATGGTGAATTTTGCCTATGATGTGAGACGAGAGCACAGGCTTTCGGAGAAAACCGAAGTATTAAAAGGTGTTTTAAATGATCCTAATGGTCAAAAATTAGAAAAACTTAAAAACACCAAAACGCTTTATCTAGATGATTTTGCTGATACTGGTGCCAAGGCTGTGGCATTAACGAATCTTTTTAAGCTTCAGTTAGGTTTTAAACAATTAAACTTTGGATTTTTTGGAGCCGACCCCGATATACCCGGCTTTATAAAGATACCCAGTATTATCGGAACATTCGATCCTGAAACTTTTGATTATATAAAAAAAATGTCACAAAATGCTGCGGCATTTTTTAGCGATAGACCCGGTGAACGCGCATTTGATCAGGAAGCCTTTAAGTCCTTGTTGTCCACCGTGGCGGGCAAGAGCTTAGGCAGGGAAGAAGAATATGCCAAAATCCGTGAAACCCTCACTAACCTTACTAGACCCGTTAATGTCTTTATGAGTTATGAGGACTATAAAGCCCTATCCAAAGATCAAACAGAGGAGCTCTTTGGTCTAGCTACCCTTAATTCTAAGAAACTTAAGGTGGTGGTATATGGAGCACCAAGTCGTGATAAACCCCTAGACAATATAACCCTAACTACTGAAAGTGCTTTAGATTCCACTCAATCAATACCCAAATTTGAAAACAATATTCAATTATCCAAAGAAACTACTAGTGCCCTCACAGACTTTGCCTTTGTTAAAGAAAAAATAAGCTTCTTTAGATATCTTAATAATGAAAAAGGACTATTAGGTGCGGCCCTATTATTCTCTCAAGCAGAAGATAAAGACGTCTTTATCCAAAAGTACGGCCTCAAACAAGAAAACGGTTTCTTTGTCGCCGTATCAGAATTCCTCGAATCCCTTGTCCAAGATTTCGAGGCAAGCATTGTTATTCAAATAGCAGCTTAATGCAGAGCTTAATGGTTGAAGCTGTTTTATAGTTTAATAGCCAGCGTTTTTAAAAAGTTGTAGAATGCATGTAACCAACTAAAGAAAGGTGGTTTTGTGACGGACCCAAAAGCGTTAAATGTTCTAATTGTTGAAGACATGTTGCCCATTGCTAAAATGTTGAAAACAGCGCTCCATGCCAATCCATCCTACTCCTTTGAAATTGAAATTCTTGATAAACTGGCCCCCGCGCTCGAGCGAATTGAAAAAGGAGGTATCGATGTTGTTGTCCTCGATCTTGGACTTCCGGATTCATCGGGCTACGACACATTCGAAAAAATCCAAACGCGTTTCCCGCACATGCCGATCGTTGTCATAACAGGGGATGCTGATGAAAGCCTAGCAACTAAAATAATTGAAAATGGCGCTCAGGATTACCTTGTCAAAGGACAGCTTGATACTTTGGCATCCGCACGTGTTATTTATTTTGCTTATCAGCGAAAGCAAAAAAATAGTGCTAATAGTTAAATGGTAAAAAATTAGACTTTAGGAAGTAAAAAGTTGTATGGCTAACGTTGAGAAGCTCTGCGTTCTTTTTCTTTATCATAAATGCGACAAACTAACATTATCGCACTTTGAGAAGCTAAAAGAATCAAATCCGCATATTAAAATTATTCCGTTAACTGATTCTGTATCGGAATACTTGCCAGGCACGGTTGATGTAAATCAATTTCCTTCGAGTTGGCCAACTTCGTGTAAATGGCGAAATATAGATGTTACTGTCTACCGCTGGTTTGAACATAGAGAATTTGATGCCGAAAAATATCTTTTTTTGGAGCATGATTGCCTTTGTACAGTTGATCTAGTCAAGCTTTATGAAAGCGTTTGGGATTCGGACGTTACCGTAGCTAATTATTTCTCAATAGCCGAAAATCCCCATTGGTATTATTTCAGGAAACGGGAATTAGCTCGTTTGCCTAAAGAAGATTTGCCTTATGCTTCCGGCGTTTCTCCGTTTATGGGCGCAATGTTTTCTCATAGTGCGTTAAAAAAATATCTATCTCAAGTTGTACCAGGAGATATTTTTTGTGAACTGCGTCTAGGGACGACAATACGAAAGGCAGGATTGAATTTTAAGCGGTTACCCCTCTCTGTTCGAAAAACGATTTGTTGGCACTGCTACCCCTGGCAGGCAAACCGGCCCGGGCTATTTCATGCGATCAAATTACTAGATCATAATTTTAAACGTAAACCAGAACCCGGATTTATTTTATCAGTGATATACGACGTCCTAAGATCACGCTCACCTCGGCGATATCTGGAGCCGCTTAAATTTCCTCAAAGTTTCACTCCCCGGTTTTTAAAAAGAATAATGAAAAAGATATACAGAAAGCTTTCCGGGTGAGATTTTAAGGTTTATATCGGATAATTTTATAAAATAATTCAAATCACCAACCATGACAAAAAAAAATAATTTAGAATATGATGGTGAATTTGGGTTTGAAATGCAGGCTGTGCTCCCATATGCTTACTACCTATATAAGAACAATAGATTAGGGAAGACAGCTGGCGCGAAGGATTCTAAGTGTTTATACTACTTTTCTCAAAACCACGAGGAAAAATACGCTGTTAGAAGATACGTTCCTCCAAATGATCCAGTAGTAAAAAATAACCCGAATCAAACAGAGCATTGTTTCAAACTTAATACATCGGAGTGGACTCCGCCCCCCTATAAGCAAAAGTATTCTAACACCCGGTTCCTTTGGGAGAAAGAGCCTCTCATTATTTCAAATAAGTTCAACATTGAATGGAACCTGAGAGCTTTTAATTATATTAATTTACCCACATTGGAAAAAATAATCCAATTATTACAAAAGAAGTATACGCTAATTTATTCGAGACCCAAGGAAAAGGACTGTGTAAATGACCATAATGAGATATTAGAATATGGAGATTTCAAACTATTGGAAAAGTTTCCGAATGTTTTAACGATGCAGGAGCTACATAAAAACAATCAAGATTTAAGCTATAACACCCTGCAATTAATGGTCCATTCAAATTGTAATAAGTTTATATCGGTACAAGGGGGCAACTCTGTTTTAGCGAGTTACTTTGGGGGCACCAATATTATTTATGCGATAAAAGGCCAAGAGTTAAGCTCCGGTGATTATTGTTGGTACTCTTTGTACAGCAAGGCTCGTATTTGCCCCTGCATGAGCTATAAAAGTCTTTTAAAAAGTACCGATACTTTATATGGCTCTGAAAGATCGGCCCTATCAAAAGATTGCCAGTTTAAAAAACAATTCATGAAATATAATTTAGAAATATTAAAGAGACGTTGCCTGAGGAGCAATATATTATTAAGAGCAATGAAACGTCTAAAAATATTCTCGAGTAAAATCAAATTCCTTTAAACGTGTTAAAGAATAAAAGAGTGTAATCTCAAATGTTTAGCAACTCAGACAAGCGAAAATTTTTTAGAAAACTGGCTGAGAAGGGTTTGGCTCGAGTTAAAGAAGAGTTCGCTAACGGGGCTTACAATTCGAACATCCATCATATTAGGTGGGCTGATGAGTGGATCCAGTATCAAGAAATGAACTTTTTGAACCTTATGCGTGCGCATTTAAGAAGATTATTTTGGCATTCATGTCCGCTGGGAGCATGGTCCTTTATTAGAAATAAGCCAATTATCGTATTCCAGCATGGAAAAGTTGGATCCACTGCAATAGCCGGGGGATTCGCAAAAATGAACACTAGGGTTCATAAGACGCATTTCTTTTCAGAGTACCTGGAGTTGCGCCACATAAAGAAAGCGATTTCGAAAGGAGTCGGAGGATGGAAGGTCATTACTCTTTGTCGCGATCCAATAGCTATGAAGATTTCTCACTTCTTTCAAAATCTCAACAATCAGTATAAACAGGAGAAGGGGTATGTGGGTGCTGAAGATTATGTAAAGAAAATGACACCCAGTGAGCTGGAAAACATTTTTCTTCAGCAATTACATGAAGAAGACAATAAACAGGGAAGATGGCCCCTCTGCTGGTTTTATGATTACCTGCAAAAGATTTTCGGTGTTAATATTTTTGATCATCCTTTTGATAAAGCTGAAGGTTACGGTATTTATAAAACAAAACAAGCAGAGATACTCCTTATTCGATATGAGGATTTGCGGAGCAAAGGCGCCCAAGCAATAAATGATTTCCTAGGCATAACAGAATATCAGCTCGTAGATGATAATGTTTCAACAGACAAATACTACAGTAACCAATACGATGTTTTTAAAAGAAACATCAAGCTTCCTGAGGAAATCGTGAAAGAAATCTATCTGTCGAAAGAGATGAGGTGTCTTTATACAAATCATGAAATACAAGAATTTGCTGCAAAGTGGCGAGTCAATTTAGATTTGTAGACCGCAAACCGGACGCTACCCAAAAGGGAGAGGCTAATGCGCGCCTTGATATCTTATAGAAAGCAGAAAAAGAACCAAGTCTTTGCTCTTTTAAAAAGCGAATCATTAGAGCAGCTAATAACCATGCGCAAAGTAGCTGCCACGACTAGAAACGTAGCATTATTTTATTATCCAACTTAAAAACGAAGAAACCTCTTTTAATCCACGGGAATATTATGGCCAAGATATTGTTTATACAAAATTATGATCGCGAACTTTTAGGCATCCGCAGCATGGCATCCTATATCAGGCCAGCGCATGAGGCCAGAGTGATTTTGGGAAAGATGTAAGACCTTAATCCCGCTACCACAAAAAAAATTTATAGATATTAGTCATAATGTCCTTACAATGAAGAGATTGTTGCTTTCAACGGTTAATGACTAGGGGATAATAATGAATAATCGAAAAGGTGGGCTTATATGAGAGTGCGGTTAGGGATAGTATCTGAGACGAGCGATTGGTTTCTAAATGAGCTAAAACTTTGTTTGTATAGTCTCAGGAAAAATGGAGGTTTGTTAAAGGAAGTGCCTGTAACACTTATAACAAATAGTGAGCCCTTACCTAAAGATGAAAGAGAGCTGTTTGAGAAGCATTTTTCTCCTATAGAATTTATAACAGGCCCGCGACTAGGGGGAACAATTCACACTCCTAAGATGAATATTTTTTATTTGATTGATCCCGAGAGTTATGACGTTTTGATGCATATGGATTGCGATACGGTCGTGCGCAAACCTTTGGATCATTTGCTGGATCCAATAATAAAGGGAGGCGCTCAATTTGTCTGTAGACGCGCTTGCGTGGCCGATAGAAAGCAATTCCCAGACTTTGACAACTTGGTTTCGAATCTATGCGGAGATAGCCCTAAAAAGAAAATTATTTTTGAGGAAAAGGACGAATGGCCTATGTTCAATTCTGGAGTTTTTTTAGCAACACCTGAAGCAGTTCGTAGTATCCGCAAAGACTCCATTGAATTCACTTATCGGCTCTTTAATGAATGGCAAAGAGTTGATGCAATAGAGAGCCTTCCCCTTGTTAACCTTTTTTACAAATGGAAAATATTAAAGACTCGCAAGAAAGCAGTGGGCTATTGGCTATTGGAGCAGGGCGCGATTGCCCTGGCATGCATAAAAGCCGGCCTTCGCGTGCATTATCTTGACGAAATCTATAATTCTATTGGCTTGGATAAAAACTTTGGAATTTTACATTGTTTTAAATTACTTTACAGATTTGATAGAAGCCGAATGTTTTTAAATGAATCAGAAAAATGGATTAATGAATATTTGGATAGTGATGTCCCTGGTAAAATATTTTTAGCAAAGATTGTTCGGGAATATCGACAAACCTATCATTTTTAGGCCTCTGTGAGGTCCCCGAGGGCAAATGTAGAAATCGAAAAAAAAGAGGTAGAAGTCGTAACTCATTTAGATACAATTACTTCCCTTTCGTAGCGCCCATAGCTCAACTGGATAGAGCACCTGACTACGGAACGGTTTCCACAAATCTTCGTAACCCATTTTAACACCTCATAATTCATTACATGGCAATAAGTTGTGTATTGTTAGTTCTTTTTAGTTGTTTCTCGTTGTTTTTAGTAATTGTTTATGAATTGGTCACAAATCGGTCACATTGCAGGCGGCCCCAATGTGTCCCTGCAAAATGACCCCCCACCCTATTAGATAGGGAAGTTAGGGAACGTTTAGAGCGATGTATTACCAAGTCACTGTGAATTTTTAAATATGATGTAATTTTATGAAATGTTACACTGATCCAACAAGCGGGGGCAGGTCAATTACAAATTATCTAGGCAATATGCACATGAAGAACCAACAATCTAAATTTAATTTGATTCACAATAATCTAACGTCTCCCTCCAGACGGCATCCGGCACATATTTAAATGTCTATACAGCTAAGTATTATTACCCCAGTTTTCAATGGCGGAAGATGGATTGAACGATCAATCAGAAGCGTGATTGATCAGAATTGTCCTGAAGTAGAACACGTTATTGTTGATGGCTGTTCAAGAGATAACACCTGCCAGATTATTAAAAGATATGCGGATCAGCATCCTCACATTCGCTGGGTTTCGGAGAAAGACTTAGGGCAAGTTGAAGCCATGAATAAAGGCCTTAGAATAGCGCGTGGCAATATTATCGGCTTTCTTAATGCCGATGATTTTTATGAGCCGGGTGTTTTTAATCGCGTATTAAAATTATTCCAAGACCCTCCAAAGCCCATGTTTTTAGTCGGGAATCTTTATATGTGGGAAGCTTTCTCACAAGAGAGAACTCTCTTTAAATCTAGGAAATTAACCTTTAATGCTTTACTTTTAGGGCCGCGCATTAATAAACACCCTCTTAACCCCTCATGTTATTTTTATGATAAATCCATTCATGATCGAGTAGGTTTGTATAATCCGAATTTCTCATACAATATGGACTTAGATTTTATTATTCGTGCCGCTCGGGCGGTTCATATTCAATATGTTGATGAGGTTTGGGGAAATTATTGGCAACACGCAGAGAGCAAAACACACCACAGCATCACATGTGGAATAATGGAAGGCGAGGATGAGAAAGTAATCCTTCACAATATTAAGCAAGTGTCTGGATGGAAGCGTTGCTGGTATTTATGGCGATACCGGGTTACTAATTTTCTTAATGTGTTTTTAAACTTTCTACGTAAGTTGAAAAGGATAATTTTAGGCAGAACAACCTCTTTCAAATCAACGGGTTAAAGTTTTTGATTGTTTCGATAGCTTCGATTGTGTTGGTCTATTCTCGAAGTTGTTTGGTCACAGAATGGTCACAAATAATTAAGCATTGAAAACACCCCCACCCTGTTAGATTGGAGTCCCGGGGAACGCTTAGAGTGGTGTATTACCAAGTCATTGTGAGTGTTATGAACGTAATATCAGCGGACAGAATTCTTGCCGAATGTTAGTATGGATCAACAATCGGGGGCGAGTCAATGATAACATCTATTTTTAAAAGACTAAAAAATAAGGTAAAAAATTCTTTTAAACGCAACGCCTGGCTCAAAACGCTGTGGAGAATAAAATCTTTTTGGCACAATCGAGCAGGCAGTTTAAAAAGATTACGAGTGCCCTGTGATTTACAACCTTTTCCGCACACTTATCGTGATTACCACGGACCCTGGATTGAAAATTATTTTTATGAGTATTGGTGTAAGCATGAAAATAAGTTTGTTAGTGATGAAAAGATAGAGCGTATTTATATTCCCATTTTTTGGACAGACTATTATGTTAAAAATGGACTGCTAAAGCCGCATCAAGCTATTCAAAATTATTTAGATAAAACTCTACAACGAGATAAAAAATACTTTACTATTGTTCAGAACGACGATGGCGTTTTAGAGAAATTGCCAAAAAACGTACTTGTATTTTCATCAGCCAGTTCAAGAGATGTGCCTATTCCAGTTCTAAAAGGGGAGCCAAAATCAATTCACGTTGAAAGGGATCTCCGGTGTTCTTTTATTGGGGTATTGGATGGTCCTAATAATAGGACTGGCTTACGAAAGAAAATGTACGAAGCATTAAGATGCCAAAATAACATCAACTTCTTTCCGTCGGGATCTATGAAGACATTTATCGAAATTATAAGCAGATCAATCTTTACTTTATGTCCCAGAGGTTATGGAACAACTAGTTTTCGATTATATGAAGCGATAGCGCTTGGTTCCATACCAATTTATATCTGGGATGATATAGAATGGCTACCATATAAGGACAGGCTTGATTGGAAGGAGTTCGCCATTAGTATTAATGTGCGGGATATTGAAACGCTTCCTGCTATAATAGATGGTCACACGGAGGCTATGATCACTAAAAAGCAAAAAAAAATTCAAGAACTGCACAATTCATATTTTACAATGCAAGGTACCTGCGAACAGATTGTGCAGATGCTGCACAAAACATCTAAGGTGTAAGGCAGTTTTATTTACACCATTAACCTATGAGGATGTGAGTTATGCAAATAGTTTTGAAGAATAAAACGGCGCTTATAACGGGTGCCACTGGTAAACTCGGCAAGGTTATTGCTTCGACATTAGCCAGGTGCGGAGCAGATGTTATTTTAGCGTATTATCGCAACGAACAGGAAGTGCAAAAACTTAAAGAGTGTGTCGAGTCAATGGATCGTCGTGTTTACGTTGTTAAAGTTGATTTAACATCAGATAGAGACGTTCAAAACATGTATGACGAGCTTAAAAAAGCTGCTTTACCGGATATTATTATTTGTAACGCAGTCTCCCAATTTCCCTGGAAATCGGTGCTGGAGCAACCCATTGAGCATTATCTTGAACAATTTCAAATATCAGCGCTGCAATCTGTGAGGCTTGCAAAGTTGTTTTTGCCGGCAATGAAGAAAAAAAAATGGGGGCGGTTTATCGGTATTAATACGGAATGCACGATCCAATGTCATTCGACGCAGTCCGCCTATATTGCTGGCAAAAGAGCTATGGATGGTATTTTGCGCGTGTTAGCAAAAGAAGCTGGTGTAGACCAGGTAACCGTTAATCAAATTGCTCCTGGTTGGATCCAGTGTGAAGGAGAGTCTCGCCAAGAAGCTTATGAAGCAAAGGTTCCGTTAGGAAGGCGAGCTTGCGAGCAGGATGTTGCGAACGTTGCTGCTTTTTTAAGTTCAGATTTAGCCAACTTTATTACCGGAACTTTTATTCCTGTTACGGGTGGTAATGTTATGACGAGCGCATGAAGCTTTATAGTGTTTATAGCAGTTCTCATTTAATTTTTAAGAATGAATGGTTTGCACCAAACCTTCATGATGAATATGAAATTGAATTAGTAGAAGAACCACAACTCTGTCTCTCCGGCGAATATAGCGCAGTAGATTTTTTAAAATTTAATATAAAACAAGCTGAACTTATGATTCGCGCGGTTAAAGAAAATTGGGGTGATTGTTTTGTTTATGCAGACATCGATATTCAATTTTTTAAGCCGAGCATAGAACAGTTGCTCCGGCTTTTAAAAAACAAAGACATGGTGGTGCAGCAGGATACTCCCTCTGGAGTCTTGTGTGCCGGGTTTTTATGTTCTCGTGCAAATGACAAAACATTGGCACTTTGGGAAGATATTAGAGAATGTATGTTTCACGAATTACCTTACCATAATCAGGCATTGTTAAACTTTTTTATGTTGGATAATGTTTCAAAGCAGACCATATTAAAAACATCTAAAATCAAAAATCTAAACCATCTGAGTTATGTTAATCCTCACTGGCTAAGGCGAAAAATCAAAACTCACTTCCCGAATCGTTACAAATTAAAATGGGATTACTTGCCAGTAACTTTTTTTGGTGGCGGCACCTTAACTGGAAAGTGTTGGAATCCAGGGGACTCTTTACTTGTGCCAGAAGGTATTGTTTTGCACCACGCCAATTGGACAGTTGGCGTTGAGAGAAAAATAAGCCAACTTAAGTATGTGAGGGATATCGTTGAAAACCGTAAAAGAGATCAGACGTAACCATCAGCCAGACGTCTGATAGCGAAAAAAGGATCTGAAGCGTCTCTATAGCCTGATGAAAATGGTAAAATAAAAAATATGTTGATATCGAGAAAACAAAAATTTATTTTCATACACATTTGAATAAGTTCAACCCGGATAGTATGTTGCACATAAGGGTTGGAATCAAGCTATGTCAGGTTTAACTTTTTGTTAGTGAACTAGTAAATATTGATATATGGATATGAGCAGGGAGTAATGTTTTATGATCGAAGTTAAGTACATTGATCGACTGGGGAATAATCTATTTCAGTACTGCTTCGGAAGGATTGTTGCTGAAAAACTTGGTTATAAGCTTAAAGCGGTGCCTATTCCTGGTTTTCCAAACACGGGCACTGAAGTTCGGGGCCATGATTTTTCATCACTGCCGCAGAAGACACTCTTAGGCGATGAGCCCCAGAAAACGCGGCGACAGCAGGTAGATTTAAGAACTATTTTAAGCGATAAGCAAAACCGAAATATTTTAATCGAAGGGTATTTTCAAAGATACGAATATTATAAGGAGTATAAAGAAATAATAAGAAATGACTGGCTGTTGATGGATGCTCCAGCAGAAAAAGATGTCGATCCGGATGATGTTTTTGTTTATATCCGAAGAGGTGATTTTGTGCGACTCGGTTACGCACTACCCTTTTCGTATTATGAAGGGGCTTTGCAGGCTGTCGGGAAATGTAAGGATATATACATTGGGACTGATAATATTAAGGACCCATTTTTGGCGTTATTTAAAAAATATAAGCCAATTATTTGTCATACCACGCATGATCCTTTAAAAGACTTTGTATTTATGATGTCTTTTAATAAAATTATTCAATCTGCAAGCAGTTTTAGTTGGTGGGCCTCTTTTTTATCAAAAGCAGAGGCGATCTACACACCCGCGCCCTTTTTTGGTCACTGGAGCGGAGAATATCCCGGCGTAGATTTGACGGTAGATGATGAAGCCCGTTATGTTTATCTGAGCTGCCAAGAAAGATATAAAAAAAGTATTTACGAAAAATGTATTGAAATTAAGAATAGATCAATTTTGGAAAATATCAAAATATTGGGGAATAAGGTTCGGCATTGGATAAGATAAGCGTTGTGATAACCTGCTATAAAGCTGGCGAGCCGCTACATCAGGCTATGAAAAGTCTAGAGAAGCAGACTAATCGTTCTTTTGAAATCATTATTGTGAATGATGCATCTCGCGATAAAAGGCTTAATGAAGCTTGTAAGTTTTACGAACACAAACGCTTAGCTAAAGTAATCTGGAATAAGACGAACCTCGGCACTTCAGCGGCAAGAAACACCGGCTGCAAAGCTATGACGGGAAATATTTACGTGCCCTTAGATGCAGACGATGAATTGTTGCCCGATTCGATTGAGGTTATCTACAAAACATTTGCTGAAACACCTAGCGCAGATTTCGTTTTTGGCAATTATCTTCGGAAAGAACTTAATAGTGAGGGTTCCGTTACGGTTAACACAGAATGCTTATGTGATGATGAGGGGTTTTTGGATCCAAAAAAGCTAGCCAAGGACTTCATTCTTTATGGGGGCTCGCCTTTTCGCAGGTCACTATGGCTAACAATTGGCGGATATGACGAATCCGTCGAATCAGGCTTTGAAGACGTTGATTTTTGGTTGAGGGCTTTGCTTTGTAGCCCAAAAGGAAAATATGTTGATCAAACAATATATTTTTGGAAAAGAACGAATGAAGAGATGCATCGTAAGGTCTCTAACGTATATAAGCATTATATAGTACACATAAAAAATAAAAGTTATCAAAATGCGTATGGAAAAGTTAGTAAAATTAATCAAATCAAAAACAACGTTCTCGCGAGGCTGCCGCGTTCTATCGTGCTTAGATGGTTGGAATTTCGGATGCTAACAAAAGAAAGATGAAGTCAGTTAATTTTTAAAATGAGAAAAATCGTGGACTCATTTTTCAATGACGGAAACTATTTCCTGCACAGAGATTCGTTTATTCAATGCATAAAGCCTTTTTGGGAATATTCAGCACTAGCAACAGACGTAATGTTTGCTAATTATTTATGGCTGTATTCTAACAACACTCTTAAAGTGTTGCGGAACTCTAGATACATACACCGCATCCATGCCCGAAGCACTTGGCTGAATAATTCGGAGAAGTCAAAATCTGTTAACGAGTCGATAAAGAAACGATTTCAGGCTAAATTGAGTCCATATAGTGAATGTATGAATCAGGAGCTCCTCAAAAAGTCTAAAAAGTGGGTGGAGCCAACACTCATTCCTCTGTGTGAAAAGTAGTCAGGAGTATTGCGGTGACCTGGAAAACCTGACCATTTTAGTTTAACCAGCTGCGAAAGTCGTCCAGGACGGGGAGCCATTTTGAACGAGGAAGCCCTTTGGCGTAAAAGCTGAAGGGCTTTCTGTATGTAGGGGCTAGAGTTACGTCGTTGAGGGTGTAGTTCGAGGCTACCAACTTCAACAATTTAACCTTTTCTTTGTAATTTCCCGAAACATACCGCAAATACAAACAGTTGCAGAGTTCGAGGGCACGATCCCTGCCTTCATCATAATTTGCATTTATTTGTTGCATGCTCTCGCCTATGGTTTATTCCAAAAATGAGCTTTGCACGTTTTCCACTTTGCACTTCTCAATCTATCTGGGACAATTAATCCAACAAATTAATATCAAATCATTATTGGACCATAATGCAAACTATTAAAAGATTAATAACTAGGCTATTCAACTATTATAGAAACGCGCGCTTTTATTATTATCGTAAAGATGTGATCCGCTTTCTGCGGAATAAAAGCGGTCTTGAAATAGGTGGCCCAAGCGCTATTTTTCGCGAAAAAGGAATGCTGCCAATTTATTCTGTTGTAAAAAGTTTGGATGGTTGTAACTTTAGTTGCAAAACAATTTGGGAAGGCGAAATAGAGGAAGGTAATAAAAAATATAATTATTGCGAGAACTCACTGCCAGGCCGGCAATATATTTGCGAAGCGACTGACTTAAAATCTATAAAATCTGAGCAGTATGATTTTGTGGTCTGCGCCCATCTCCTGGAACATCTTGCGAATCCACTTAAAGTGATTGAAGAATCCACGCGAGTTTTAAAAGATGGAGGAGTGATTGTAGTTGTTCTTCCAGACTCAAGATACACGTTTGATCATAATAGAAACATAACGGATTTTTCACACTTAATTTCAGATTACAAAAATAACATGGGAGAGCATGATCTCTCTCATATGGATGAAATTTTGGAGCTTCATGATTTAAGTATGGATTTACCAGCAGGCACGCCAGAACAATTTCGAGAGAGAAGTCTTTTAAATTATGAAAATCGTTGTTTGCACCAACATGTTTTTAACTTAGATACCATGAAGAAGCTGGCAGATTTTGCCGGTTTAAAGGTTCTCTTTTTGGGTGTAGCTACTCCCTGTCACATGATAGGCATTTTAAGGAAGTCTTTCAAAACAGGAAGAAGTAAATAATTTCCTTGTATTCCTGTCAGCCAATTACGAAAGTCGTCCAATACGGGGAGGATTAGTGAACGCACCCCTTTCCAAATAGTGCGGTAAAAATTTCTTATCTAATTATTTCTAATGTGATATTTAAATCCAGTGACTCAGGTCTCTACCGATCAGCTCCTGAAGTTTTAAGATGTCTTCGCGAAAAAATAAAGAAACTTTTTTTCGTTGTGATCGTAAAAAACAGGGCTGAACCAATCTTTTTCTTAGTAAAAAGCTATCAAAAAGGCCCATTTTTTCATCTAAAGAGCCGTGGTTTTGAATTTTTTTTTTTAAATAGAGAGATGTGAGGGCGATCTTGAAAAAATTTTTATAAATTTAGGGGGCAAATCTATATTTCTTTGTTGTTTTTTATGAAAAGGGCGGCACCTCAATAAAGTTAAAAATCTGTTGGCATAACTCATTTGGGTCCTTTACCAAATCTTCAAATAAAAATACTTTAATTTGATTTTTGTCGAAAAGAGCGTAATATTTTTTTAATTGTTCAAAGTAAAGACCTACGTTAAGGTAATGCCAATCCGCTTCCCAATGATGTTTAATTCTATCTTTTTCTAGCTCCAATGCTTTTTGAAAAGATAACGTTGTTTCACGGCCGCTATAAAGTAACATTTTGAAATGAGAGTATGCTCTTTCAACGGGATTTCTTAAAATAGCAATAAGTTTTGCACCAGGTGCGTACCGTTTAATTTTATAGCAGCTTTGAGGATAGTAAAGATGACGCCAAGAAAAGCCCCCTTTTTTCATTAGCGGGTCGGTGCTTGAGTATATAGCTTCATAATCTCCTAACTGAGTAACAAAAGGAATCACCTCTGGACCCTTGAGAAGCGATAAGTTCGAATTTTGAAAGGCAAAAAAACTAGGTTCTTTACTGGTGCTTTTTACAACTTGGGGATGCTGCCTTAAATAATGATAAAGAGAAGTTGTTCCTGATTTTGCTGTACCTAAAACAAAAAAATCTGGCATGTGTTTATTTTTATTTGAACAATCCATAATGTAATTTATCACTAAGGACAGGCTTTTGACACTTATTAATATACGGTAAAGCAAGCGTAAAGTTCATCAGGTCTTATTTATAACCAATTAATGCACCCCTTTCCAAATAGTGCGGTAAAAACCTTCTCGATTATTTAAAAAATTAAATTTATTGTTGACTGTAAAGCTACAATATTATAATATAAGCACTATGAAATCAATTTACCCATACCAACAGCCACAATACAACCTAAAAGAGCTTTGTGACAGGGCTGGAATCACTGCCCCGATAATGAAAAAGTATCAAATGCTTTTGAAGCTTGGTTCCGGTAAAAAAATAGGGGATAGAACCTATTATAGCGATCAGCAGCTTCATATATATAGGTTTGTAAAACAGGCAAGGCTTGCGGACGTCTCATATCAACAAATTAAAGATTGCTATAAAGCCGAAGAAAAGCTAATAAAATTAAAGGGAAAGGTTGATGATCCTGATGTGACTGAGGACGTGGACGCCATTTTTTCAAATTTCACTATGACCTTTAATCCACGAGGAGAAAACAGTAAGGAGATAGAAAAGGCTATAGATGAGTACGAAGGCATGAAGCAAATGTTTGTAAGAAAAGCACATGAGGTAAACAGGGAGCTGAAGGCATTTATTACGACAGTCGGCGAAGAGTAAAATTTTTTGATTAAAAGATTAACGTTGTAACTATAGAGGTAACCATGAATAGAATTAAGATGATTAGGATCGAAAGAAACATTAAAGGGTGTGAATTAGCCCGAAGAGCCAATGTCACATCAGCTTATTTAAGCATGATAGAAAACGGAAGGGTGCCATCAAGGCGAGTTAAAAACCGAATTGCGAAGGCGCTGTGTCTGCCGGTGAAAGGTTTATGGTTAAAGCATGAACTATGATGATGAAAGCCCTCTCTTTAATGCGAGGGAGCTAAATGAAGTTTTAAACTCAAACATAGAGATTGAATGGATAGTTGAAGGGGTCCTCAGGCGGAATGGTAAAAGTGGCATCGTAGCTGATGCCGGCGTAGGAAAAACTATCTTCTTGTTGCAATTAGGATGGTCAATAGCTTCACAAACAAAATTCTTAGATAAATTTAATATTCCGAAACCATTAAATGTGCTTTTCTTGGATACAGAATTAGGACCCGGGCCAATAGATACGCGAATAAAAATTATGAACATAAAAGCCTCAAAAACTCAGAAGAATTATTTCGTTTCGGATGCGAACGGTCTTGATTTAACGAAAGAATTTATTAAAGAGGCGGTAATTGAATATATTAAGAAAGAAAGAATAGAAGTCCTTTTAGTCGACTCGATCGTTTATTTGCATGACTTCGATGAAAATGGAACAGAAATGAAAAAGTTTTTTTTAATTATTGATGAAATAAATAAGCGTACAAATTGTTCCACATTTGTTTCTCACCATACGAGTCAGGCAGACCCTAGGGGTTATAAGGGTGGCCGCGGAAGCACTGTTTTTAAAGGTTGGGTGGACACATTGTTGAGTCTTGAGAACGATGAGAATCCACGAAAGTTGAATTTTCGAAAGGCCCGGTTTATTGAAAAGCCAAAGGAGAAATTGCAGCTGTACTTATCTGATTGTTGGTTCGAATTAAATCCCAACGAACGTTTTCAAAAAGAAAAAAACCCTTTAGATATCACTATCAAACAGGTTATTCCATTTTTAAGGGAAATGGAGGGCGGATATTCAAAAACAGCAATATATGAAATGTTTCTTTCGAAAAAAGGAATACAAGGACTAAGGGCGGATGTTTGGTACAAGCAAATTCATCCGGAGCTTACAAGACTTGGTTGGTTGGTTGAAGTAACGCGTGGTAAATATGAGTTTAGAAACGTTGTACTTCCGGAAGCTTCCGGGAAGTAGTCGGAAGTTCTTCCTAGCTTAGAAAGAAAAAACACTTCCAGTGTTTTCTTTCTTAGGAAGTGGGAAGTTGGAAGTGTTTTGAATAACGAAAAAAATAAATAAAGGAGAAGAAGAAAATGGAAAATTGGGAAAAGAAACAGACACTAAAAAAAATCGTACAAATAATTCCAGCTGAAAACTGGAAATCAGTATATTTCGCAGGGTCTAATGGTGAACTCGATTTGTTCCCGTTAGCTTTTTGGGCCTTAGTTGAGAGTGAGGATGGAACCCGGAGAGTGACTGGTGTTGAACCTCGGGCTGGAGAGCCGATGATGTTAAGCGAAGGGTATATTGACTTGGGTTATTGTGAAGAGCATCCCAACTTTTTTGCTTATGCGGGACCAGAAACT
Organism: uncultured bacterium; assembly: GCA_964562805.1. Taxonomy (GTDB): domain Bacteria; phylum Omnitrophota; class Omnitrophia; order Omnitrophales; family CAZLUT01; genus CAZLUT01. Next base: position 44,698 of record CAZLUT010000005.1, read on the forward strand.
GACATTAACGCGCTAAGTGAAAGGGCACGAGATTTAATCGAGACTAATACTAAAAGGTCAAAAAAGGTTGCCAACTAACAAGCAAGGAATAATTTCTGAGCCCGGCTATTACTTAAAAAAGCAGGAAAAAACGTACTTTTTTGGGGTTATGACAGGTATATGAAAGTTTTGAAAAATGAATGATCTAAATCTGATAACAGCCAAGCAGTTGGCTGGAATTCTTAACATTCCAACTTCTTGGATTTACCAAAGAACAAGGTATGGGGAAGACAGTATCCCGCACTATAGAATTGGTAAGTATGTTCGATTTGACCCTGAAGAAGTTAAGATGTTTTTTAAATCGGTTAAAAATAATGTATTATGATGGGCACATATGAAAGTTCTAACCACTTTAGAGGCTTCAAACCTATACAAGATGTCAACGCGATACCTGCGCGTTCTCCTTGCCAAAGGACTTATCAAGGGCAGACAAGCCAAGATAAGCACCAAAAACTCTATTTGGCTAATAGAGGAAGCTTCCCTCCAACGTTTCTTAAAAAAAGAAAGAAAAGTAGGCCGGCCGAAGAAAAAGCTTTAGATATTGTTCCGCATTACGGTATAATATTATACAAATCTTTTAATGAGAGGTGTAACCGTAGTGGGCATATTTAGAAAGCAGAACGCATATTGGATTGACTACCGCATTGAGGGTAGGCGCAGGCGAGAAAAGATTAGCCCCTCAAAAACCCTTGCTCTTAGCGTTCTTAGAAAACGCAAAGTTGAAATAGCCGAGGGCAGATTCCTAGATAAGCGGAAAGAACATAAGATTAAATTTAAAGATTTTGCTCACCAATATTTTAATCTTCATTCCAAGCCTAATAAAAAATCATGGCATTCTAGCGATGAGAACAGTTTAAAACGCCTCGTTCCTTTTTTTGGAAGCAAATATCTCTACGAAATAAAACCTTTGATGGTTGAAAAGTACAAAATGGAGAGACGGGAGAGTGTGTCTGAAGCGTCAGTGAACAGAGAGCTTGCCTGCTTGAAAGCGATGTTCAATAAAGCGATAGGTTGGGGAAAGGCTGATAGTAACCCTGCGAAGAAAGTCGAGTTTTATAAAGAAAACAATAATCGTCTTAGGTATCTTGAAAGGGAAGAGATCTCAAAGCTCCTTGACGTGTGTTCTGAGCCCCTAAGAGAGATTCTTATTTTGGCTATCAATACAGGTATGAGAAAGGGCGAGATAATGAGTTTGAAATTGACCTAGCCCCCATAAACTGATCCGGTTCTTATGTTAGGATTGGGTCGAAAATG
>CAZLUT010000006.1:0-45560 GCA_964562805.1 uncultured bacterium
AAGAGACAAAAATTGCCGCCACAAAAGCAACTTTAGCAGCGGTACGTTCCGCATTAGCCATGAAATACGCGGAGAGTGCCACGGGCGGAACAGCTACTTTCCCAAACTCACTAAGTGCAAGTGATTTTGGGAACAATACGCTGCCAACCAGCAAGCTTAATGAGAAAACGGGAGTTGGTACAGTTGCCGCCACGCCCGGAGGGACTGATACGAGTGCTTCGGTTGGTTTTTGGTATATCGTATCAAGTGGCACGGCCGGCGCTTATTCAAACGGTTCAGTGGATACCAGCTCCTGGTAGATATTCGAAGACTCGCGACCGAAGATCCTAAAAAATCTATTAACATCAAAGCAGAAAAGATATAATACCGCCATGGATACGTCTGAACATTTGGTGGATGGCAAGTATTCTATTAAGGATCTTGTCGATATCGATAAGCTCCGCAGAATTTTTGAGAAATTCACCCAAGCTACCGGACTTACAATAGGATTTTTAGATCACCCCGGACTAAATATCCTTATTGCATCGGGGTGGCGGGATATTTGCACCAAATTTCACCGCGGTTGCCCCGCCTCAGCAGAGCATTGCGTTAAAAGTAACCAACGTCTTATTGGTAAATTAAAAGAACAGGGACAGTTGGTTATTGAGTCCTGTGAGAACGGTCTAGTCGATTGCGCGACACCAATTATTATTAAGGGAGTGCATATCGCAACTCTTGCCACCGGGCAGCTATTACTCAAAGATCCCAATCGCGAACAATTTAAACGGCAAGCCAAACTTTATGGGTATGATGAAGAGAGCTATTTGAAAGCGCTTGATGAGATTCCGGTAATTTCTGAAAAACAGCTGAAGAACGCCACTTCTTTTCTGGGCGAACTTGCGCTAATTGTCTCTGAGTTGGGATTTGCCAATACGGAGATCAAAGAAAAAAATCTTCAGCTGGAAGAGGATCTCTTGGAGCGCAAGCGGATTGAAGAGTTTAAAGATAACGTTTTAAATAACGTAGCCCATGAGCTTCGAACGCCGCTTCACGCGATGACTCAGGGAATCGGAATTTTGATGGAAGAGTTCAAAGAAAAAGTTACCGGAGATCAGGCAGAAATCCTAAAAATCACGCGCTTTAACCTTACCCGCCTTATCCGCCTCGTGAACAATTTTTTAGACTTTCAAAGATTAGAGGCCGGTATGGCCTCGCTAAATTTTAAAAAGGTCTCACTTAATAAAATTGTAAATGAAGCGGGGGAAATGATGCAGCCCTTGTTAGCTGCTAAAAATCTAACCTTGGAATTTCGACTGGATTCGGAACTTCCGGAGGCGCTGTGCGATCGTGACCGAATCATGCAAGTAGTTATCAATTTGCTTGATAATGCGGTTAAATTTACGGACGGAGGAGCTGTTACGATTGCGAGTTCGCGAACCGGAAATAAGGTTGTCATTTCAGTAGAAGATCATGGGATTGGAATTCGAGGTGAAGATACCGGGAAGATTTTTAACAAATTTACGCAATTAAGAGAGGGAAAGATTGTTGCGGCTACCGGAACGGGTCTCGGGCTTGCAATATCCAAAAACGTCATGGATTTACACCATGGTGCAATACGCGTGGTGTCAGAATATGGCCGAGGAAGCACTTTTTCTTTTGAGCTCCCGATAGATGGCGGATAAATTTAAAAGACGGAGAAAGGCATTTGGCTAACAAACTTTTAATCGTAGATGATGAACCGGATGTTTTAAGGTTAACAGAGTTCTTTTTGAAAAAAAAGGGTTATGAAGTTCTTATGGCGACGAACGGGGAAGTAGCCATCACGATTGCTAAAGAGAATAGGCCCAATCTTGTCCTCTTGGATATTAAAATGCCGAAAATGGATGGTTATGAAGTTTTTAAAAGGATCCGAAGGGATGAGAATCTTACCAAGATCCCGATTGTTTTTATGACTGCGGATGCCAGCACTCATGTTTCTGAGAATACCGAGTATCTCGGAGCAGAAGGTTATCTCTTAAAGCCTTTTGAAATGACCGCTCTTCTTAATAAGATCAAACAATATATTTTCTGATTATCTATAGGGCCGAGGCGCATTTTTCTCAGTAAAATTCACTCAAAATACCTATTGTAATATCTTACTGAGGTGTTACTGTGCTCATGCTTAAATAATTTATTACTGCTTATCAAAGCGTTTTAAAGGAGACAGATGGCAAAAGAAGAGGGAATTATCGTTGTCGGAAAGATAACGGAGGTTTTACCTAATACTCAATTTCGAGTAAAACTCGAAAATGATCACATGGTCTTAGCCTATTCGGCAGGAAAAATGAAAAGATTTAAAATCCGAATGATGGTAGGCGATGACGTACAAGTCGAATTATCGCCTTATGATTTGACCCGCGGACGGATCATTTACCGAGGGGTCAAATAGCTCCTTCCTATTACATAAAAATAGATTTCTGACAGCTGCTACTAGTCACCCCGTCAAAAAATAAGCCTGCTGCCTTTATAAATAGTCCTATAATATTTGCTTTTAGATTGATACAATAAGCCATTCATTTAGCCGTCCTTGTGGTGAAATCCTAATTTAGGAAAGAAATAGTTAAATATAGAATAGTTTACCTCTAAAGATTTATAAAATTTTTAGAGGTAATTTGTTTTTTAAAATTTGGTTATCAAAAGACATTATGAATGAAATTATAGGAAGTATTTTTATAGCATTAATGATCATAGGGGGAGGTTGGCTGTCTTATTTTCTTGGGAGGGACTTTAGTCCAGCAAAAAACCCAAAAAGAGGTAAAGCGATCACAATAACGGTGACCATCTTGGCGCTCACTATCGTATATCTCGGCGAAACCTTTCTTGGTTAGTAATTCCGACCACTAATCACTAATCTCCAGCCACTATTTATTAATAAGTCATTGCTAGAGGCAGTTTTTAGCGAGACAATATTTCACTAGGAGGTTAGTTATGAAACCTTTACGAATTCTAAGTTTTTGCATGGTTATATTAATGGCCTTTAGTATGGTTAATTTAGCGTGGGCAGGCAGCTATGAAAATAGTCCTGTTGGGCAGCCTATATCAGACTATAAACCGAGTGGACCGAGTCCGACTATTAACGAGCCGCCACCTCCGCCTAGGAATCCTAATCCACAAAATGATCCTGATGTTCAAGCGGGTTGGGATAAGCACCAAGCGCAATATAAATAAGCGAGGAGAAGAACATGTCAACTTACATAATTTTAAGCAAACTTTCACCGGATGCGTTTTCAGAAGCAGCAGATTTTAAAGGAATGGCTAAGAAAGTCGCAGATGAGATTAAAAAGCAATGCCCCGAAGTTAAGTGGAAAGAAAGTTATGCCATAACCGGTCAATTTGATGTTATTGATATTGTAGAAGCTTCGCATATTAAAGAAGTTGAAAAAGCAGCTATGATTATCAGAGCATACGGTAAGGCTACGACAGAAACTTTATTTGCGACACCTTGGAAAGAATTCCTAGGAATTCTTTAATCTCAATTGCACCGGGTGCAACTGCGGACAAGTGCACCCGGTGCAGTTTCTGACCACTATTCACTAACTACTAATTACTCGTCTCTGTATAATATTCTCCACGCAACCAATTAAAGGGGGAAGTTATGAAATCCAGTCAAATTTCTTGGCCAATATTAATCATATCAGGACAATTCGAAGCACAAAATGATGAGGGATTCCGTCTGAGGGAATTAGAAGCAGAGCTTGTGGAGAATCTGCATTGCAGCGTGATCCCTTCTTTTACCTATGAAGACGGTTACGAAATATTCCGTTCCCGGGCTGATTTTGGATGTATTGTTGTTGATTGGGATATCCCCCACGAAACGCCAAAAGAAAAAATGACCGCAATTGAGCTTGTGCGCATGATGCGTGAACGGCATAAAGGCATTCCAATCCTTTTGTTAACAAGCCGTATGGGAACCGGAAGCATTCCGGCCGAAACCTTGGAAGATATTAACGGTTGCCTTTGGAAAACTGCTGATACCGTACAATTCTTAGCCGGAAGAATTAGACGCCGTGTTGAGGATTATGCCGAAAAGGTTTACCCCGTTTTTTTTGGTGAATTAGTAAAGTACGCTGATGAATTTAAATACGCCTGGCACACCCCGGGGCATATGGGGGGAGCAGGATTTTTGAGGAGCCCTGCAGGAGCCGCGTTCTTTAAGTTTTACGGTGAAAATACACTTCGTTCCGACCTGTCAATCTCAGTTCCCGAGCTTGGATCTTTATTGGATCATAGCGGTGTAACGGGGGACGCCGAAAAGAATTCCGCCAAAGTTTTTGGGGCGGATCACACCTATTATGTTTTGAACGGAACTTCTAATGTAAATCAAATTATTTGGAGAAGTCAGCTTGTGCGGGATGATATCGCGTTTGTTGACCGTAACTGTCATAAATCTCTCAATTATTCAATGGTGATTACGGAAGCTTTTCCTGTTTACATGATACCCAGAAGAAATAAGCGGGGGATCATAGGCCCCGTCAGACTTTCTGAGTTTACCCCGGCCTTTATCAAAAAACAAATAGCAAGCAATAAACTCATCCCGACAAAGCTCAAGAAGAATAAAGTCAAAATGTCGGCTTTAACCAATTCAACTTATGATGGGATTTGTTATAACGTGACCAATATCAAAAAACAACTTGAGAAGAGTGTTGAGAACTTACATTTTGATGAAGCCTGGTATGCCTACGCGCATTTTCATCCGATGTATAAGAATCATTACGGGATGACGAGCGAAAAGGTGGAAAAGCATCATCCTCCGATCTTTTGCTCGCATTCTACTCATAAGTTACTCACAGCATTTTCTCAAGCTTCGATGCTTCATATTAAAAATGGAGGCCAAATCAAAATTGAACCCGATGAATTTAATGAGTCCTACATGATGCACGGTTCGACTTCACCGCAGTACAGCATGATTGCCTCTCTTGATGTTGCAACCCGCATGATGGAGGATAATGGTCCCATCATGCTCGATGACATTATCAAAGAAGCAATTCATTTGCGCAAAAATGTCGTGAGGATCGGAAAAGAGCTTAAGAAAAATAATAAAAACGACTGGTTCTTTGGTATGTGGCAGCCCAAAAAGGTCAAAGTTAAAGAAAAGCTGGTTAATTTTGAAGATGTGGATACTGATTTTCTTGCAAGCCATCAGGATGTTTGGGTTTTTAATAAAAATAATAACTGGCACGGTTTCGGGGATATTGAACCAGGCTATGTGATGCTTGACCCGATCAAGCTCACTTTTACAACTCCCGGAATCGATGACAACGGAAAGATGGCCGAGGAAGGAATTCCGGCTTCAATCGTGACAAACCATTTAATTAATAGAGGTATTGTTTGTGAAAAGACCGATTATTATTCATTCCTTCTTTTAAATTCTTTAGGGACTACAGAAGCCAAGCAGGGGACGTTGCTCTCAGAAATGCTGGGTTTTAAAAAGCTCTACGACAACAATGCTCCGCTGGCCGAAGTGTTTCCTGAACTGGTCAAAATTTATCCGGAAACCTACGAGGGCGTTGGTTTAAAAGATCATTGTAATGATATTCACCAGTATTTTAAGAAGCACGCTATCTTAAATAGAATGCAGGAAGCTTTTGAGGTGATTCCTGATCAGGCAATGAAACCTGCCGACGCTTATCATAAGGTGGTGCAAAAAAATGTGGAGTATGTCGAACTCAGTAAGATGATGGGACGCATTCCGGCTGTGATGATGGTCCCTTATCCTCCCGGTATTCCGATTATGATGGGTGGCGAGGTGATGAATAAAAAAGCTTCACCTATTTATGAATATCTCAAGCTCCGTCAAGATTTTGAAAATCAATTTCCCGGATATGAAAGTGATATTCACGGGGTTGAAAGGGTTGAAAGAGACGGTAAGAAGTTTTTTAAGACTTTGTGCGTGAAAAAATAGAACTAAGATCTAAGAACTCGTGCACGCAAAGCGTGCAGAATATTGGTTTCCTTGCGAGACGCCCACCCTTGTGGTGGGACAACTAAGATCTGGGAGATTAATGGAAAAATCTAATAGAAAACCGGCTTTGAGTGTTTTTACGCTCGCGATGATCAATGTCGCGGCCGTAATGAGTCTGAGAAATCTTCCGTCAATGGCAGAATACGGATACGCCCTGGTTTTCTTTTTAACACTATCTTCTCTTTGCTTTTTTGTCCCTTCGGCATTGGTCTCAGCTGAACTTGCTTCGGGTTGGACTAGAAAAGGTGGTGTTTTTCTCTGGGTTAAAGAAGCCTTTGGCCCCGAATGGGGTTTTGTTGCCATCTTCATGCAATGGGTCGAGAACTTACCGTGGTTTCCCGCGGTCTTGGCTTTTATGGCATCGGCCATCGCCTATGTTTTTAATCCCGAATTAGCTACTAATAAGCTTTTTGTCGTAGCGGTTATTTGGATTACTCTTTGGGGAGCAACGTTTCTTAATTTTCACGGAATGAAACTCTCGGCATTTTTAAGTAGTTCGGGTGTTATTTCAGGAACGATTATTCCGGGTGTCTTGATTATTATTCTCGGGCTTATCTATGTGTCTTCAGGCAGACCCATGCAGATAACATTTTCAGGTGGAGAAGCCCTCTTACCGAGCCTCGGAAACTTAAATCAATTAATGCTTCTTGCCGGTATGATGATGGCTCTTGCCGGAATGGAAATGTCAGCGGTTCACGTAACCGAAGTCCATGAGCCTAAAAAGAATTTCCCCAAAGCTATCTTTATTGCCTGCGCCATTATTATTTCCTTATCCATTGTAGGATCTTTATCGATTGCCATGGTTATTCCGACTAAAGACCTAAGTTTGAGCGCTGGTGTCTGCCAGGCTTTTGATGAGTTGTTTAGAATTCATCACTTACCGTGGCTCACTCCGATTATTTCACTTCTTCTTGCGTATGGAGCACTTGCCATGGTTGTTACTTGGATGGCAGGTCCATCAAAAGGTATTTTGGAAGTGGCACGTGACGGGTATCTTCCCAAGTTTGTCCGGAAAGAAAATAAACGCGGAATGCCGATTGGGGCTCTCATTGTTCAGGCAGTTTTTTCATCAATTCTTTCTTTGGCCGTTCTTTTTATGCCGACCGTAAGCAGTGCGTTTTGGATAATGAGCGCTCTGACAGCGCAGCTGTATCTCGTGATGTATCTTTTGATGTTTGCAGCAGCCATTAAACTTCGTTATTCACAACCGGATGTTGAAAGACCGTATAAGATTCCGGGCGGGAAGATTGGTATGTGGATAGTAGCAGGAGTAGCTTTTCTCACATCACTCTTTGCGATCTTGTTTGGATTTATTCCGACAGCGGTGGTGCGAGCGGAGGGAGTGGGCGCTATGATTTTCTATGTCGCGTTTCTTTTGATAGGCGTTGTTGTTTTTGTTGGTATTCCGCTTATTTGTTATCACAAAGCTACTAAAAAACAAGCCAGTTTAATATCTAACTAGAAAGGATATTGCAGTATGGAAAAGGTAACTGTTGTAGCGGTATTTGAGGCAAAGCCAGGAATGGAAGCGTCTCTTAAGGAAGAGTTGCTGACACTCGTTGGTCTAACCCGCTCCGAAGAGGGGTGTATTAATTATGATTTGCATCAATCTGATGAAAATCCGGCCAAATTCATGTTTTATGAAAACTGGAAGAGCAAAGAAGCCTTGTTTGATATTCATCTTGAGAAAGATTACATAAAAAATATTAAAAACTTTTCAGAAGAATTGTTGGTAAGGCCGGTAGAGATTACTACCTGGAAAAAAATTTCTTAAAATAGAGGTATGCTGATAAAATACGGCCCTATTAAATTATTGCAACAGTTATAAAGGGGAAGGAATAAAATGGCACAAGCAGAAGCGCGTCACATATTGGTAGAATCAGAAAAGGTTTGTCAGGATTTAAAAACTCAAATTGAACAAGGAGCAGACTTTGCCGAAATAGCGAAGCAACATTCCAAATGTCCGTCCGGCAGAGAGGGAGGCGCTCTCGGGTCCTTTGGCCCCGGTCAAATGGTTAAAGAATTTGATGAAGTTGTTTTTACGGGTGAAGTAGGGAAAGTTTTGGGCCCCGTTAAAACACAATTCGGGTTTCATCTGATTGAGGTCACAAAACGATCTTAATTAAATTCTAAGAAAAGAGGGGAGAATATGATTTCTAAAATTTTAAATTATATTAAGCATGATATTTGGCGAATCAGAACCAAAAAACTCCCTCGCAAAAAATCGATTTTGATTCGTACCGCACGAATATTCATTTTATCTCTCAAAGAATTTGGAAAAGATCAGTGTTACTTGAGAGCCTCTGCACTCACGTTTTATTCTTTGCTCTCAATAGTGCCTATTGTTGCGATGGCTTTTGGTGTGGCAAAAGGTTTTGGCGTTGAGCAGACTTTACACAAAAGACTCACAGAAAGCGTTCAAGGGCAGGAAGAAGTTTTAAATAGGGTTATTGAGTTTGCCCGTTCTCTTCTTGAGAATACGAGCGGCGGCCTTATTGCCGGTATCGGTGTTGCTTTCTTGTTTTGGACTGTAATTAAAATGCTGGGGAATATCGAAAAGGCGTTTAATAGCATTTGGGGAGTCAGCGAAGAGAGGGCGATAGGTAGAAAATTTACCGACTATTTGTCTTTGATGATGATATGCCCTGTCTTAATTATCATGTCAGGCAGCGTTACCGTATTTCTTGCCCAGCAGTTTGATCTCATCACAGCAAAAATCTCGCTTCTCGGGTTTTTTGGCCCTCTTTTTCACTTTAGTTTGAGTCTTTTTCCTTATGTTATTTTTTGGGGGCTTCTCACGTTTATTTATACATTTATGCCCAATACCAAAGTCAAAATAAGTTCTGCTTTAGTGGGGGGTATCATTGGAGGCACTCTTTACCAAATGATGCAGTGGGTATATATCAATTTTCAAATAGGCGTTTCTAAATACGGCGCTATTTACGGAAGCTTTGCAGCCTTGCCTTTATTCTTAATATGGCTTCAAATTAGTTGGTTGATTATTCTTTTTGGTGCTGAGATAGCCTTTGCTTATCAAAATGAAGAAACTTATGAATTTGAATCAGATTGTGACCGGGTTAGCAGATCATTTAAGGAGATCCTTTCTCTTCGTGCGGCGCAATTGTGCTTTGAGAATTTTGATCAAGGTAAGGCGCCTCTCTCGGCAGCCGAGATAGCGGGCATAATGGACGCTCCTATCAGGCTTATCAGGCAGGTGCTTCATGATCTGACACAGGCCGATGTTCTTACTGAAATTCGAGGGGGGAATGATAAGGTTAGAAGGTATCATCCTACGCACTCGATCGAACATACGACAGTTGAAGATATTATTAGCGCTTTAAATCGAGAGGGACTTAATGAGTTGCCTCATGTGGAGTCTGAGGAGCTGGATAAGATTCGGAAATGTATAGTTGATTTTAATAATACAGTCTCGAAATCTCCGTCTAATGTTACATTAAAGAGTCTTTAACCGCGCTTTAACCCCGAGGCTTGCTACGTAAGCGCTTGACCAGGCCCATTGGAAATTAAACCCTCCGATATGCCCATCGGCATCTAAAATTTCTCCCGCGAAGAAAAGGCCAGGCTGTTTTTTGGATTCGAGCGTACGATAATCGATTTCATCTAAATTAATTCCGCCCGCAGTAACCTCTGCTTTTTCAAATCCAAGGGAGCCGGTTACGGGCAGTGGATAAGCCGTTAAATTTTGAATGAGTATATTTCTACTCTCTCGCTTTAACTGACCAAGAGTCTGAACTTCCGGAATATTAGACTTTTTTATAATGATGCGAGTGAGGCGTTCCGGGAAGTATTGTCTTAAATAACGTGTTAGCTTTTGGTGGGGATTTTTTTCAGCGGCTCGCGAGAGACTTTTTCGTAAAACCTCTTCACTGTTTTGGGGAATAAAATTTACGACAACCTTAGCTTCGGGTGAACGTAACCAGTAGCGGCTGATATTGAGAACGGAAGGCCCGCTAAATCCGAAATGGGTAAATAGCAATGAACCAACAAAAGATATTTGTTTCTTTTTATTTATGATCAAAGAAAGTTTAGCGGGCAGGGAAACGCCAGAAATTGTTTTCCAATCTTTGTCACTTGTGGTGAGCGGAGTAAGAGCCGGAAGTGGTGTGATGAGGCTGTGGCCAAATGCCCGGGCTATTTCATAACCGGATCCATCACTTCCTGTCTCAGGATAAGATTTGCCGCCAGAGGCCAGAATAAGATTTTTTGACCTAAAAGATCCCGATCTGATTTTAATCAAAAATAAATCTCCATCATGAGTTATATTTTTAACTTTAGAATCTGTTTTGAGATCAACAGAACTTTGCTTAATCTTGTTTAGCAGCGCTTCGAGAATAGTTTTTGCTGAATTTGTTGAAGGGAAATATTTACCGTCACTTTCAAGCATTAATTCGACACCCAAATCTTTAAAAAACTGAATAGTCCGCTCGTTAGGAAAAGCTCTTAGCACATTTCGGATGAAACGCGTGTTTTCACCCGCAAAGTCGCGTTCGCTCACTTTGACATTAGTTACGTTTGAGCGTGTCCCGCCCGACATCAGGATCTTGGCGCCCGGTTTTTGACTGCCGTCAAGAAGCAGAACTTTTAAATTTTCCCCGCTCAAATGAATCGCCGCTGTAAGCCCTGATGAGCCGGCTCCTATGATGGCAACGTCGTAAATCTCAGTATTCATATTTACATTATAGCAAAATATAAGTGTTGCTTTTGAAATCTTAGCCTTTTGGCCACTAACTACTAACCATTAACTTCGAACCTTTGTATAATGTGACCTATGAAAACCCAAGGCGCTATTGACATCAATAAATTAAAACCAGGCGATGTTATTATCACCGACAAAAGAGAAACAGACCTAGGCGGTATTTTTATAAGAATCGGGAATTTTTTTCAAAGAGGCTTTAAAGAAAGAGGTTGGACTCACACTGCTATTTACGCCGGAGACGGTAACATAATAGAAGCTCTTCCCGAGGGTGTTCAGGAGCGCGGCTTCGAAAATGCTTATATAAAACAACGGCATGATGTCCGTATTTTGCGGTATAAGTGTTTAACGGATGAGCAGGCCCGGAAAGCTATCGAATTTTGCCGAGGCGAAAAAGGGGATCAATACGCGCACAAAAAACAATATTATTTTGTGCTTCATTATTTAGTAATGCCCAGCCTCCGGTTTGCGCTGGAAAATAAATTTTTTGATAAAGTGTTTAAACGTAAAAAAGCTTATTTTTGTTCCGAGCTTGTAGCTGCGGGGTTTAACGCGGCTGGCTCTTTTCCTTTTGAAAGAGCGCCGCGCAAGATAATCCCGCTGGACTTTTACAATCTCATGACTTTTGATCTTATTGCCGAGCGAAAGCACCCGTCTGAAGAAGGAGGGTTGGCGGACGCGTTTCAAAACTGTCTGACTTATGCTCTTTATTTAATCGCGGCTTTTGTTTTTTTTGCGGTTGATGTTTCAATTGCTATTGTAATGGTTTTGTTCGCGCATGTTGTTCTTTTGATTATGCTTGTTATTACTTTCTTAATAGCGATTGCGGACGCTGTTCTTGTGACCCGGAAAAAAAGGAGAAGGCAGTCTCATCAGAAAGAGGGCCAAGGTGGGGAATAAAAGACAAAACAAAATTTTTTGGGTTTCTCTCGCGGTATTTATTATTACCTTTATATGGCTCATCGCCTCTTTTATCAATATAGGAGGAATCGATATTAAGGCCGAGGTTAATTTCTCGGTTCTTCAAGTGGCAGTTAAAACCACCGAGATTGATGTTCCGATCACGGCAAAAAACGTGAGGAATGTTGTGTGGCATATCGGTATTCCTTTGTATCTCAATCTCGTTTCTGTATGTTTTTTAGTTCATTACATTAAACCAAGGCGGCCTGAATAGCGAAACGCATATACAGGACGCATAACGAGGAGAAACACGAATGAAAAAAGTACTGGCAATAGCTATTCTAGCTTTATTTTTAGGCAGCTATTTATCAATTGCTTGGGCTGATGGTTCGGGACACTTCCATTGTTCTAAGTGCGGCGCTCATGGTCATGGAAGTATGTGGCATGATTCTGACAAGGACGGTACGGACGATAGGTAAAAGCAAGATCTAAGAACGAAGATCTAAGAGCTGAGAGTAAGGAGGCGAAATGATAAGGAGAGCTGGCAGAGGATTTATATTAGGATTGATTTTTGCAGCGCTTATTCTGGCTTTTTCAGCCCTTAATCGGGGCGAGAACCCCAAGATCCAATCAGTAATAAATTTTTTGTGCAGCGTTCCTGTTTTTATCGCTTCCAAATTTCACGCCTATGCCGGGGATCCATTTATTATTTTCACTTTTTTTATTTATTGGGGACTTGTGGGGTTGGTTTTTGGATTGATCAGCAGGGTAGAGCATCATTCAAAAGCATTTATCTTTATTGTTTTCCTTTTATTTTTATTAGTTGTCCATTGGTTAGCGAAGGTGCGCCTAGAGCATCAAATAGATGCCGCTATGCAGGCATTTGCCAACATTATCACTACCTATCTCTATCAATAATACAACCTTGACACCAATGGGTGCTGTAGGGCATAATGTAAGCGCTTACAAAATTTAATAGAAGAGGGTGTCCGTGAAAAACACAAAAACAACAGTCTATGAAATAGCTGAAAAAGCAGGGGTTTCGATCGCAACAGTTTCGAGAGCTATGAATAAAGAAACCCGACACAAGGTGTCCGCGAAAGCACTGGAAAAAATCGATAAATTAGCCCGTCAATATCATTACACACCTAGTATGGCAGCCAAGTATCTAACAAAACGCAGCTACGAAACAATAGGTGTTTTATTCCCTCATCATGAGGGTATTCTGCAATCGGATTATTACAGTCAAATCATTTCAGGGGTTGCCGATGAGCTTCTCGGATCGAATCACCAATTAAAAATGGTGCTTCTCAAGCCCAGAAAGGAAGGGTGGGACGCTTATGATTTTCAGCACGGAGAAGGTATTGATGGTTTGATTTTGACTTATTGGCGAACTTTTTTTAAAAAACCTGATATTTTTGAAAAGCTAAAGGTACCTTCCGTTATTATTAACAATGTCGAAAAAAATATTCACGCGCGTTTTGTTGCCGGCGATCATTACGAGGGCGGAAAACTGGCGGCGCGTCACCTTTATGAATATGGCCATCGAAAGATTGTAGTGTTTTCAGGTAAGCACAAGTCACCTGATGCCGAGAACCGGGAAAAGGGATTCTTGTCTTTCCTGAATAAAAAAGGAATCAAACTCGGTAGTTCTTCAATTATCAATGTGAATTTTGAATCAGAAAAGGCTTACACGGCAACAGAAAAAATTCTCCGCAAAAAACCCAGTACAACAGCAATATTTTGCATGAATGACAGTCTGGCTTTTGGTGTTTTAAAGAAATTACGGGAACTTAAAATTAGTTGCCCAACTAAAGTTTCTGTTATGGGTTACGATAATGATCAATATTCCGAATACTCAGCGCCAGCACTCACAACAATTCAAGTTCCGGTTTATGAATTAGCCAGAGCCGCAACAAAAGACTTGATTCAGTATATTAAAGAAAAAAAATCATTGGATTTTTATAAGCCGAGTTTATTTTCTCTGAAACTAATAAAACGGGATTCGATCAGTAATCTTCAATAAAAAAGCGGAGACTCGCGCCTCATCAGCCGTGATCAGAAAATAAGTCATTGCTTCTCATTACCTCTAATGAGAAGATACGGCAATGACGGATCCCCAAAAGCGCACCAAAATCAGCGTTTTTACCCTCGCGATGATCAACGTTGCGGCGGTACTGTCGCTTCGTAATTTTCCGCCGCTTGCCGAATACGGCTACACCCTTATTTTTTACTTAACATTATCATCTGTTTTATTTTTTATTCCGTCCGCACTAGTATCAGCTGAGCTGGCATCCGGCTGGCCCCAAAAGGGCGGTGTTTATCTTTGGGTTAAAGAAGCATTCGGACCCAAGTGGGGATTTGTCGCGATTTTTATGCAATGGGTTGAAAACTTACCTTGGTTTCCGGCAGCTCTTGCGTTTTTAGCGTCAGCGATTGCCTATATCTTTAAACCTGAATTAGCTGCTAACAAGTGGTTTGTTATTGTTATTGTTTGGGTAACGATGTGGGTTGCGACACTTTTTAATTTCCGAGGCATGAAGCTATCAGCATTTTTAAGTTCATCGGGTGCCATTGCCGGAACAATTATCCCCGGAGTAGTGATTATTATTCTTGGAGTCATTCATGTGGTTTCGGGCGCCCCTTTAGCTATTCAGTTTTCACCCAAGTCGCTCGTACCTGACCTAGGAAGCTTAAACCAACTGATGCTTCTTGCCGGCATGATGATGGCTATTGCCGGCATGGAAATGTCAGCCGTTCACGTTACGAATGTCGAAAACCCTAAGAAAAATTTTCCGAAGGCAATTTTTATTGCCTGTGTCATCATTATCTTTTTAAGTGTCGTGGGCGCTTTATCCATCTCAATAGTCGTACCTGATAAAGAATTGAGTTTGAGTGCCGGTGTCTGCCAGGCATTTGAGATTTTGTTTAGGGCCCACCATATAGTTTGGGTAATGCCAATAGTCGCGGGGCTTCTTGCTTATGGAATGTTTGCGATGGTGATCACGTGGATGGCTGGTCCTTCCAAAGGTATGCTCGAAGTGGCAAGGGATGGGTATCTTCCTAAATACATGCGAAAAGAAAATGAGCACGGTATGCCGATCGGCGCTTTGATCGTTCAGGCTATTGTTTCATCAATTATTGCGATTGCTATTCTTATCATGCCAACCGTAAGCGGGGCTTTCTGGATTATGAGCGCTTTGGCAGCTCAGCTTTATCTTGTAATGTATTTATTAATGTTTGCGGCCGCTATTAAGCTGCGTCATTCCCGGCCTGATGTTGAAAGGCCTTATAAGATTCCCGGCGGAAAAATTGGGATGTGGTTAGTCGCGGGCGCCGCTTTTCTAACATCAGCGTTTGTTATTTTATTCGGGTTTATTCCGACACAGACAGTACGCGCAGAGGGCGCTTGGGCCATGGTTGGGTATGTCGCATTTCTCTTAATAGGTGTCGTTCTTTTTGTAGGGATGCCGATTCTTTTTTATCAAAGGGGTATTAAGAAAAACAAAGAAGCAGGAGGCTCGTCATGAAACTGGAAAATATTTTGAATGGTGCGGTAGGACCGTTTGATAATTATTGTGATGGATATGGGAATAATGGCACAAGCGGGCTTGGCTACGTTTCTGTTTTGAAATTACAGACCGGAAAGGTCAAAGCTGATATGGATGTTGTGCTTGAGGGGATCGTCTCTTATGATCGTGCGGAGTCATTAGGAGCTTATGTTGGGCAAATTAATATGGTCGCGGCATCCTCCTTTAATGGTTTGAATGGAGCAGTTTGGGGTTATCATCTGTCCAAAGAGGAATCTATTGCTGACGGCTCTATTAAACCCATGTTTACTAAAAAGCGGAGCGATGGAGTCGAGATTCCTGTTTATTCGGTCGAACCTCTTTTGAGGGCGGGCGAAAAATTATTCGGCACAGCCGAAAAGAGAAAATTTCCTATTCTTCCCGGCGCTCATGTGAACTGTGCTGTTAAAGATAAAACAGTAAAAGGACCGACTGATGTGTGGTGCGCCATTGCACTTGCCATTGCGGAGGATCGCGAGAAGGACTCGAATCTTTTTATTGAAGACGCAGGGGACTCGATCCCGAGAGAGAGTGAAGAAGACAGGGTAGCTTATCTTAATCAACTAATGGAAAATATTGCTACGAGTATCGTCAGGTGCGGCGATGATAACAAGGTAAAGTATAAAGAAATTTTTGTCGGATTTAAGACTGAATGGATTCCTGAGGGTCATGTAGGATGCGCTCTTACGTGCGCCCCTTATGTGGTGCTTGCTAAGAACGCAATACCCAAGAGCGGCCCGGCCTCAATGCTTGAGATGACCGTCTCAGATTGGGAAAAAGCAGTAAAATAGTGGCTAGTGGTTAGTGAATAATAAATAGGAAAAACACAAATAACAAACCACAAACAAACCACAAAACACAAATTACAAACAAATTCTGAATAACAAGGTGGCACTTCGTGCCATTAAAAAAAAGAATTGTCCCTGTTTTAATAACTTAATAATTTAGTAACGAATAACTAGTTAGTTGGAATCCAGTTTGGTTTTTGAAGCTTAAAAATTGCAATCGGCATAATTGATGCCGCAACAGCAATTGCGATTACCAATGTTTCAAAAGCGGAAACCGGCAGCCCCTTAATACTTACCGGAATAAAACAAATCACAAAACAAGCCAGCGTTGTAAAAAAACCAATCCCAGCAATTATCCATACCCCGGGTTTTCCGCCCGGAACTTTATAGGCTCGAGGAGTGTCAGGTTGCGAATGGCGAAGACGAATAATAGAGGCGAACATCATGCAGTACATAATCGAATAAAGTAAAACAGCGATATTTGCCAAGACAAGAAACATCGAGTTTAGATTGGGCACAAAAAGAAAAACCAGACCGATTGAAGAAATGAGACAAGCTTGTATTATTAGCAAATTGCGAGGAATGCCATTTTTATTAGATTCCTGTAAAGCCGGAGGAAGGTGCCCCTCACGCCCAGCCGACCAGAGCCCCTTAATTGGTCCTACGACCCAGGTGCTCACTTGACCTGCCGCACCAAAAGCGACAAGAAAGGCGGATATAGGAAAAATCCAACCCACATGATAGGTATTAAAAACAATTCTAAATGCTTGAACTGCTCCAGCAACAAGATCAATGTTATGTTTGGGTACAATAACAGCGATAGCTAAACCGCCTAATAAGGTTAAAGTGAATCCAATAATTGCGGAGACAAATATGGCAATCGGGTAATGAGTCTGAGGATCTTTTACCTCTCGGGCGTGAGAAGCCGAGACTTCCATGCCGACAAAACCAAATATAAAACTCAAAAACAGTATAAAGCTATTAGTACTGTGGAGGGAGGGGATAAAATTGGACATTTTTAGCGATAAATCCAGCTGAATCGGATTTCCTGATAAGACGTAAAAAATACCCAGCCCAATCAATAGCAATGTCGGAAAGAACACGCCTGCAAGAACACAAATGGAACTGATTCTTCCTGAAAGCTTGGTTCCTTTTAAATTTGCTAAAGTTGCCCCCCAGTAGACGATAAAAATAGTCGCGACAATAAAATGATTACTCCTGGAAAGTTCAGGATTAATCATGGCACCCAAAGAAGCTGCAACGTAGGCAAGTATGGCAGGAATTCCAAAAATACTTTGAGCCCACTGGAGCCAAACAGCGATAAAGCCCAGTTTTGGTCCGAAAGCTTCTTTTACCCAAAAATAAACACCATTATGAGGCCAGCCGGTTGCAAGTTCGGCCGAAACAAGTGCTATGGGGATCAAAAAGGCAAATACAGTGATAAGATTAAAAAATATCATTTGAAGGCCGGTTTCAGCCATCATGGGAAAGTTGCGTAAAGTCATAAAAAGAGCAGAAGTGATCATGATCAGCGTAAAAACGCCAATCCGGTGAGGGGAGCTTTGTTTTTGCATTTAGGAGCTGTGTTTACCGGTGATGCTTTGGATCTCGATTTTCCAGACTCTCACGGCTTTCATCATATTGTCCGGAAAACCCCATTCTTTATCAGAATAATGGCTCATTAGAATCTTTAGGGCGGTATTTTTCTCTTTTATTTCAGTAATTTCAGAAATTTCACCAAAGCCTATAACTGATTTATATAAGAAATTAAAATTACAAGGGTTTGATTCGTTTGAGGCGAGTTTTACCTCGTTTTCAAGCTCAAAACAAACATTCGGATTACTCTCAATATGCTCAATTTTCATCCCTTTTTGTCCGGAATGGACGTAAAAGAATTCCCCGTCATATCCGAATGATAGGGGAACAATATAGGGTTTATTATCTCTAGATAGGCCTAAATGCAGGATTTTGGAGCCTTGAATGATGGAATCAATGGTATGCCTCTCCATAGCCTCTTTTTTCATATTATATTCTACCACTAAATTAATTAAAAATACCTATTGTATTATCTAATAGGCATGCTACTGTTACCCCAACTCAAATGAAGTCGCACAAGAGTGCTTAGTTACGGTTTAGTTGTCACTGGTTACCTCTTTAACGGCTCCAACAACCTTAAGGAGGTATAAAATGAGTAAAAAATTATACGTAGGAAATCTTCCTTTTTCTGTAACGGAAGATGCACTAAAAGACTTATTCGCGCAAGCGGTTACAGTCGAATCTGCAAACGTTATCACCGATAAATTTACGGGTCGCTCAAAGGGATTCGGATTTATTGAGGTTGCATCAGACGAAGAAATGGCCGCTGCTATTGAGAAATTCAACGGCTATAATCTTGAAGGTCGTGACCTTACTGTTAACGAAGCTAGACCTAAAGCCCCTCGTGAAAACCGAGGCGGAGGCGGCGGCTTCGGCGGCGGCCGAGGTGGTCGTGACCGTGGTGGTTACGGCGGCGGTGGCGGCGGAAGATCTAACCGCTACTAGTCGATTTCCTTTAATTTAAAAAGGGCGCTTTTTTTTAAAGCGCCCTTTTTTTTGCCTGTTCTCCCTTTTAATTTCTTGAACAATTATGCACATATGTGCATAATCTTTACATGCGACCTAAAAAAACAAGATGGATCAAATGTGAGCCTAATGAGCGCTGCTTTAAGCCAAAGTGCGTCAGCTCAAAAACTTTAGAAGGTGTTAATCTTACGCTTGATGAACTTGAAACTCTTCGCCTCTGTGATTTGGCAGGGTATGAGCAAAATCGAGTCGCTAAGACAATGAAAGTACATCGTTCAACAGTTTCAAGGATTCTTGCATCTGCCCGAAGAAAAGTTGCGGATGCATTGGTTAATATTAAAGCAATAAAAGTGGAAGGCGGCTGCTGTAAAAATCATGACTCATAAGAGGTTAGCATTTTTAGACCGATATCTTACTTTGTGGATATTTTTAGGAATGGCGCTGGGAGTAGGAGTCGGCTATTTTTTTCCAAAAATCGAAGGTTTTTGGGAGCAGTTTCAGGTAGGGACAACCAATATGCCGATAGCTATCGGGTTGATTCTGATGATGTATCCGCCTCTTGCAAAAGTAAAATATGAAGAGTTAGGGGATGTTTTTAGGAATGTTAAAGTTTTAGGATTATCCCTTATTCAAAATTGGCTAATCGGCCCTGCTTTAATGTTCGCTCTTGCGATACTTTTTTTAAGAGATTATCCCCAATACATGGTAGGCCTTATCATGATTGGACTCGCACGCTGCATTGCCATGGTAATTGTGTGGAATGAGCTCGCTGAAGGGGATAACGAATATTGCGCGGGACTGGTTGCTTTTAACTCTATTTTTCAAGTGTTGTTCTTTTCAATTTATGCCTGGGTATTCATTACTGTGATGCCGGGGTGGTTTGGTCTTAATGGAACCATTGTTAATATAACTATTGGTCAAATAGCAAAAAGTGTTTTTATTTATTTGGGAATACCTTTTCTTGGCGGGATGATTACACGTTTCGTTTTTCTTAAATTTAAAAGTAAAGAGTGGTATGAAACACAATTTATTCCAAGAATCAGCCCAGTTACTTTAATAGCGCTCCTTTTCACCATATTTGTAATGTTCTCACTCAAGGGTGAATTTATCGTTAAGATTCCGCTTGATGTTTTGCGTATAGCGATTCCGCTTCTGATTTATTTTATAGTAATGTTTTTAATATCATTTTTTCTAAGTAAAAAGGTTGGAGCCACCTATGGACAGGCCACCACCTTATCATTTACGGCAGCGAGCAATAACTTTGAATTAGCTATTGCAGTAGCGGTTGCTGTGTTTGGAATTAATTCGGGCGAGGCCTTTGCTGCTGTTATAGGTCCCTTGGTTGAGGTGCCTGTTCTGATAGGTCTTGTCCATGTAGCGCTTTGGTTTAAAAAAAGGTATTGGGGTACGAGCTAGTTATTTTATTTGCCTCGTTTGATTCTGAATGACACAATAACTTCTCTTGAGAGGAGTTATGAAAAAAGTAATCATTTTATTCTTAATTATCTTCATTTTTTCTGCCTTTTCTCCTGATACTGAAAATGATGACTCGTGGTGGACGCCAGAAGACAAATCAAAAAAAGAATCCCGACCAAGCCTTGAAGAAGAATATCGAGATAAGGACGGCGGTATATGGTATTCCCACAAAGGCTGCCGGGATGCCCAATTTGGAAAGCCGCCGGATAGCAATTACGTGAACAACCGCCAGTATATGAGTAGTTACAGAAACTGCAGATAATCAATAAATATCTTTCCGCCGATAGATGATGGTTCAATCAAAATCCAAAATTAATACCCGACTCGAACGCCGCTTAACAGGCCGGTCAATTAATAGAAACCGACTTAAGAAAAGAATCGAAGAGGGAGAATTGATTCGGCTTCTTTACGCGGGTGAAGCGATTTCACCTCAAGGAAACAAACTCGTTTTTATTTCAACAACACGCCTGGCCGAAAAAAAAATTCGAACCCAAACATTCCGCATTAAAGGTAAGTGGGTTCTCACCAAATCAAACGAACTTCATTTCAGAACAAGTTTAACCGGCAAAATCATAAAATTTCAGGGCTCTTGGCTAATTAACAAAAATCAAGAATTGGTTTATAAGTGGGAAGGTAAGAAGCTAAAGAGCGGGCGCATCGTTCAGTTCAATCAATTGATTTTTAAGGGTCAATTTGAATTTAATTCCAAGCTAAAGCTGCGTTATAAAATTACCGGAAGCGGGGAAGTGTTTGAATTTGACGGTAAAATTGTGGGGTTAAAAGATGTGAAAGGCCGAGGAGCTATTCGTTTTGAACTAGGAGCTCGCTATAAACACAGGGTCGCGAATCCTAAACAAGCAATATTAACTTTGTATGGGTCTTGGAGGCCTATTAGTAAGACCCAGATTGGTTTTAGAGTAAAGTTAAGAGCCGGGAAGTATTATGAGGTTGCTTTAAAGGGTAGTTATTTTTTGACCACGAAAAATTCTATCGAGTTTAGATTAAAACAAGAATTTGCTGCTCGTAAACTCGTTCTTAGCACCTCATTTATACGCAAATTGCCGATTGGCGAAGTGTTTTTGAGGGGCGAGACAGATTTTAAAAAAAGCCACTTTATCGGCCTAGGCGCTCGTCTTTTGTGGTAACTCACTTTATTAATAATAATCAGCAAAATCTCTTAATTTACTTACATTCTTTATTAGATTTGAGATAATTTTTCCCCTAGCTTCTTTGATTAGGAATAAACCACAAGGAGTCCAAAAATGAGAAAAATCGTTTTCCTTCTCGTATTATGCGGAATCATTACAGCTGCTGTCGGCACTGCTTTTGCACCACTCGTTACGGTCGTAGACAAAAGCAAGTCGCATTCGGATACGAGCACTGTTGATTTGAGCGATAAAGATACGAGCAAACCAGTTAAGTTGCTTCGATAACAATTTAAACAGGAGTAAGATAATGAAAGCAAAAATACTAATGGCGATTTTAATTGGCATCATGGTGTTCTTCAGCACAAACGCATTTGCAGCTTCTGCGCGTGAAGACTTAGATGGTGTTATTGAGGACCCTGCCTATTTTGATGGCGGACCAGGCTCAACGCTTAACGAATAACAAAAACGCATCTTTCAAATAAAAGGAAGCTTATGAAAAAGACAATATTTGTGTGTTTTCTTTTTTCTTTTTTTCTAATACCTCTTACTACCTTTGCTGAGGTAAGCCAAGCGGATCAGCAAAAGGCCGCCAAACGGGCTTACGAGGCAAGTGCGAGCTCGTATAATGAAGTTGCCTCGGCACCCAAGAAGGCCGCAGCTCAGGTTAAAAAAGCAACATCGCAGGTTAAGTCTACCGGAAAAGGCGCTACGATGGCTGTTCGCGGCTAACGCGATAAATGAAAAAAACACCAGCTTTAGTAATTTTGTTTTGTATTATGTTTGCTATCCCAGCGTTTGCTCACCCGACACCCCCTCCTCCGAACGGATGCCATATTTGTTATGAATATTGCGAAGAGTTGGGAGTGCCCAAGGGCGATTGGCATTGCCATGAAGTTGAGGGCATCAAGCCGACTCGTGACAGTTGGGATAGCCAAGAAGGTGCCCCCCGCGCTTCGCGTATCTAATGCGACTTTTTTTTCAATTAATATTGGTTTTATTTCTTTTCTCTGCCTTTACGTTGGATGAGATTCATGAAAAAGAGTTAAAAAGGCTCGAAGAAAACTCGACTCTTGGATCAAAAGAAAAAGATGAAATTGATCTATGGAACGAACTTTACAAGAGAGTAGTGAGTCTTTGCGCGGCAAATAAATGCCAAGAAGCCGTTCCGATAGCCGAAGAGGCCCTCGAGCTTAGCGAGGAAACAAATGGTCCCAATGATCCTCTCACAGGTTTTTCTTTAAGCGTATTAGCTTGGACTTATGATAATCAGAATCAATTTGAAAAAGCAGAAACTTACTACAAGCAAGCCTTAACTGTATTAGAAAAATCCCTTAAACCTGCGGACTATCGCATTATTTATGTTCTAACTAATTTGGGTAATCTTTATAAGATTCGTTACGATAGAGAAAATGCCGAGAGCTATTACAGAAAAGCACTGACTGCAATCATAAAATCTGAGGATCAAGATGTTCTCCAGGCTGCCCGGCTCATGACTGCCTTGGCCGATATTTATGATTATCAAAACCGATATGAACCAGCGGAAGATTTTTATAAAGAGTCGTTAGAAATTAGAGAAGAGGTGTTAGAGCCTAATCATCCTGACGTTACTCAATCAATCAACAATCTCGCTAAATTTTATAAAACTCAGGGAAAATATAATGATGCTTTGCTGTTATATAAACGGGCTTTTGAAATAAATAAGGAAAGCTTGGGATCTAAACATTCAGAGACGGCGGCCTCTATGGGGCATCTCGCGGATATGTATAAAGCATTGCACAGATATAACGAAGCTATTTCTTATTATGAGAAGGCCTCGGTAATATGGGAAAAAGCTCTTGGCCCTGACAACGCTCACAAGGCAGATGCACTTGAAAAGATGGCTGATATCTACAGATTTACAAATCAAAAAGATAAGGCCCTGAAATTAAAGGAGCAGGCAAAAAAAATTCGTATTAGCTTAAATGGTGTTATTCAATGTAGTGACGTAAAAGGAGAGGGGTGGCGATATAAAAAAGGGCGTGAACGTTGGCTTGGAAGTGACCCTACTTTTTCATATAACCATTATTTCGATAGGATCAAAGTAACTCATTACGGCTTAGAAAGCTCCCGCTATGAAACGCCGGAGCAGTACATAGCACATCTTCGGAATTTATTCGGTGAATTTAAAATTCTTCAAACAAAAGATATTATGGGTAAAAAAGCGGAATTAATTCGCATTGAATACGATTACCCCGAGCACACAGGGCATCACGGGGAATACGTGCCGCATGAATTTGTTTATGAAGAATTTATAATTTTACCAGTCCAAGAAGGGTTTCTTGTTTTTAATTTTAATATTCATAGCATTGTGCCGATGCCGTTATCCATTTTTACCCGCGAGAAAGCTGAGTCCGAGTGGGAGGAAAAACAGCTTCAAAACATAAAAGTTTGGCGAAAATTTTTAAAAAGCTGCAAGGTTAAGTAATTAAAAATTAATATTATTTTTGAATTTTTCTGATCAAAGGGAACTTTTTATCTGTTTCCGGAGTCTAATTAATTAAAGGGTGAAAAATGAACGATGTGCCAAAAGATATCTTAATAAAAGCAGCTGAAGGAGATCGGGAAGCTTTTAAAGAAATCTACAGGTTAACTTCGGGGTTTGTTTATAGTGTTGCGATTCGTATTTTGGGCAAACCGGAAGATGCCGAGGAAGTCACTCAGGATGTTTTTCTAAAAGTTCACCATTCCTTAAAAGGCTTTGGTTTTCGCTCGGCTTTCAAAACATGGCTTTATCGAATCACCATCAATACATCTTTATCTGAGGCTAAAAAGTCTACAAAAGAAAAGTTAAAACAGGGAGATTATGAAACGGCTATTCAAAAGGTGAGCGAACCGTCTTCTATGGATAAAAAACAGGAGAAAGAAGAAGGGGAGCTTAAAATATCTAAGATCATGTCTTACCTTAATTTAGACCAAAGAGCTTGCCTTTTGTTAAGAGCGATTGAGGGGCTTAATTACGAGCAAATAGCAGAAGTTTTAGAAACTAATATAAATACAGTCAGAACTCGATTAAAAAGAGCGCGCGAGGTATTAATTCGCAATATGCCAAAGGAGGTGAGGGGCTATGGACTGTAAAAAAATTCAGGATCTTATTATAACGGATTACTTAGACCGTGAACTGGAAGAGCCCGGCCGCAAACAAGTTGATGAACATATTAAGTTATGCACGGCGTGTTCGGAATATAAAGAAAAATTATTAAATGCGGCCCAGCGTCCCTTTGAAGAAGTTCGGGAAGTTCGGCCTCCCGAGAAGATTTGGGAAAAAATAGAAAGCGCACTGGATGCTGAAGAAAGAATTCAAGCAAAACAACCGGGGATCGGTTTTTTAGAAACGATCCGCAGAAGCTTGGAAAATATTTTTCCCAAAGCTAGACCCGTTTGGGGGGTTGCCTTAGGCGTTGTGCTTGTTTTGACACTTTTTACGGTAACCAAACTGCCTTTTACAGGGCCGCAGGATGTAACTAAGCTTTATATTGCCGAACAAATGGGTTATTTAGATGAATTAGATACCTATACGAACGGGGACAATGATTCCTTGGGAACAACTATTGAAAATTTTTTCATGTAAGGAACTTTTTAGAGATTTTATTTGTCTAAGTTAGTGAAAAAGGAGGTACGAGCGATGAAACCAAAGACAAAAAACTTAATAATGATTCTAGCCCTTGCGGGAGTGTTTTTAATGACTTCGAGCGCTTACGCGCTGGAAGGACCTTCTAAGAAAGACTTCGGCAGGAAACAAGAAAAACATCAGGGTGGCAAGATGCATCAGAAGGGCAAGATCATGGCTGAAGCAATGGATGAGCTTAATTTGACAAAGGAGCAGCGGGAAGAAATTAAAAAGAACAAAGAGGCTTATCGTGAATCAGGCCAAGAGATTCGAGAGGGTATGCGCAGCAAAAGAAAAGAATTGAAGCGGGAGCTTGATAAGTGGGAAAGCGATGATGGAAAAATCAATAATTTAGTTGATGAAATCGCGGAACTTCAAAAAGAAACGCTTCAAAATCGAATAGAAGGAATTCTTTCGGTTAAAAAAGTTTTGACTGAAGAGCAATTTGAAGAACTAAAGCAGAAGCTCGAAGTTAAAAAAGAAGTGGCTAAAGCGCTCCATAAAAAGAACCGTGGCAGGGAAGAAGGTGATTTTAGAGGGCCTAGACACTGAGAGAAATAACATATAACAGGCAATAAACCGTTAAGTTTATTGCCTGTTATCCTGCTAATAAATCAGCTATTAGCTTTTTACCCGCCTCAAATTTCACTATAATACGAGTCTAATATCAGCTTAAAGTGAAAAATCAGAAAGCTAAAGATGAAAAGAATAATTGGCTTAACTTTAATTATTATTGTTATTTTTGCAGGCGTCAGCTTTGCTGAAGAGCCTTGGAAAATCAATGTAGGCGTCCTTACTTTTTATGAAGGCGTAGAAGACGCTGAGATGAAAAAAGATATTATTAAAAATCTGAAGAAAATTAGCGATGTGAAAGTTATTAAAAATGCCGAAATAGACGGCAAAGACAGTCATAAAATTGTTTGGATCCTCCATTACGCTCGTGACATTAAGGCAAATAATGAAAAGACCGGCGCTATCACGGCTTCTACCATTTTTTTATATTACAACACTGCTTTTGCAAGTTCCTTGCTGCAGATTTACAACGAAACT
Source organism: uncultured bacterium (assembly GCA_964562805.1). GTDB lineage: Bacteria > Omnitrophota > Omnitrophia > Omnitrophales > CAZLUT01 > CAZLUT01. The sequence continues at coordinate 25,834 of CAZLUT010000006.1, forward strand.
GACAAGAAAGAAAGAGCTGAACACATGGTTTCTGTTTTTAATGACAGCGTGCTCCAAGAGGTGCGTCAGATGGTAGCGGAGCTAAAAAAGAACCGACCTGATGTTATAAGAGAACTAACTTTGGAAGGGAAATAGCATCTATGAAATTTTTTCAATTTACTCTCTATTTGGGAATAATAAGTCTTCTTTTTGGACTGGTTTGGAAATGGGTTGTCATACTGCCATTTTTAAAATTAAAACTGAAACAAGGAGTGTACGTTCTAAAGGTGGTCGGAATATATTTTCTTGTCTCATTAAGCGCTTTATTGACGCTTACAGCGCTTCAGGGCAACTCTTCTATTTTTCGAACAATACTTTTTCTATTTGTTGCTCTTTTGATTTTATATTTAAATCTTGCTCATTATGATATTGAGGCTTGGGAAAAAGACGAAAAGGAAAGTAAATATTTCATTCCGGTTCTTATCGGGTCCATTCTCTTGTATTTCGTAATGCTTTTTATTCATGCGCTGGGCATTGGCCTGGCATCCAAATTAATATTTAATTTTATTGATTGGATTTATCATCTGCCAATTATCAATTGGATATTAAAAATTGGCGGGGGCCTGTTCCTCCTTCTGATTCTATGGCATGGAATCCTTGTGCTTTTTGGTTTACTCGAAGGCTTCACCAAAAAGCAGAAGATAAATAATGGATAGAGCAAAAGAGGGAAAGCGGAATATTATTTAAGTGTCGAGCCTAATAATGTCGATATTTGGATAACCTAACGAAAGGAGATTAAAATGCAGACAATAATTGGTTTGATTATTTTAATTTTGGACATCATTGCAATCGTAGACTGCATCAAAGGCTCTCTTGCCACAGGAAAAAAAGTACTTTGGATTATTTTAATTTTGATTTTACCTGTTATTGGTTTGATCCTTTATTATTTAGTAGGTAGAAACAAATAACCTCTTTTCACATACCCCTTCCGCACTTTCGATGCGGGAGGGTGTATGGACTTTTTTTATTCATTTTCTATAAACATTTCACTCCCTATAATTTTGAGTTACAATTGCCTCATAAGTTATTGCATCTAACATTTTAATGACCGGAGGTTCCATTATGTTATTTCGAATTGGTCTGATTCTTAGTTTAATTTGTTTTGTAGCAACCGCCGCGCCGTACGCATTTGCGGACATTGAAGAAGAATATTCAGAGGCTTCTTTTGCTACAGCTGATCAAAATAATGACGGCATTGTAGATGAAGCGGAATATGTCGCTGACTCAATCGCTGCTTTTGCGTGGGTTGATCGAGACAAGAATAAAAAATTAGATGCCAGCGAGTTAGAAGGCGGAGATCAAGAAGCTATCAAAAAAATTGATAAAAATGCCGACCAAATCCTCGATTTTGATGAAGTAATGGCAAATAAAATAATTCTTTTTAGGAAAGTTGATAGCAATTCTGATGGTGTTTTGAGCCTTGAAGAAGTGAAAGAATACGATGAAGAGCAGCAATAAGGGAAAAGTGAGGCAAACTATGAGACGAAAAAAAAGTTTTTATAAATTAATACATGTGACCTTAGCTATATTTGTTTGTACTTCCATAATGATGACAGGTTGCGCGATTGATGAAGGAAATGTTCCTATTGGTACTATTGGAGGAGCGCTTGGGGGTGCCGCGGTTGGATCTTTGATCGGCGGTGGAGTTACTCCGGTCGCCTGTGCTTTAGGTGGCGCAGCCTTAGGCGGTATTTTGGGTAATCAAGTGGTTGATGCCCCTTCTCAAAGGAAAGCTCAAGACGAAAAATTCCAACGGCAGCTTGATTATGAGCGTCAAAGTCAGATTCAACATGCACAAATTCAAAAACAGCTTCATGAGCAAGATCTGTTTAATCAATGGAAGAAAGAGCACGGATATTCTTAAGCGCGCAGCGCTTAATTAGTGGTTAGTGAATAGTGGTTAGTAATTAGTACTAACCACTAGCCACTGCAAGCATTCATTATGGTCAATAAAAAATCCCAAGATAAGTTGTACTCTACTCCCCACAACACAATCAAAGATTTTGTGTTTGATGAAAAAGTGGCAGGCGTTTTTGATGACATGATTACGCGCTCCGTACCGGGATATGATGATATTGAAAAAATGATTGGAGTCTTAGCCGAGAGATACGTCAAAGAAGGGAGTAATTTATACGACCTTGGCTGTTCGTTGGGACGGGCAGCACTCTCGATGCAAAAATATATTGATAAGCCAAATTGTAAAATTATCGCGATTGATAATTCCGAAGCAATGATTAAAAGGTGTAAGGAAAGTTTAAACAAAGAGACGAATCAAACAACCATTGAGTTTATTTGTGGGGATGTTTGCAATGTTGATATTAAAAAAGCATCTGTTGTTGTTATGAATTTTGTGCTTCAATTCCTCGAACCAGGGAAACGCTTTGAAATCCTGCGGGGGATTTATGAAGGTCTAAAACCCGGAGGAGTTTTTATTATTTCGGAGAAAATTGCTTTTCGGGATTCGAAAGAAAATGAATTTCAGACGAATCTTCATGATACTTTTAAAGAGCTGAACGGATATACCAAACTTGAAATTAGTCAAAAAAGAACCGCGCTTGAAAACGTATTGATACCGGAAACTTTAAAAGAACACAAAAATCGCCTTAAGCAAGCCGGTTTTAAAAAAATCTACGTGTGGTTTCAATGTTTTAATTTTGTTTCCGTAATTGCTTTTAAATGATTAATTATCAAAAGTTTTTTGAGAAAATCGGTTCAACCCGGCTCAAATCCTGGCTCGATAGGCTACCTTCTCAAATTGAAAATAATCTTTACCACTCGGGTCATGGGGATATTGATTCATGGCTTAATACACTTAAAAATTTACCCAAAATTAAACCTTCAATCATTTCTCTTGATTCGGATACTATTCAAATTGGATCGTCTTATGATACGGATTTAAAAAGCCGTGAGAAAATAGAAAAATTACTTTTCAAATTTCATCCGTGGAGAAAAGGCCCGTTTTCAATTTTTGGCATCAATATTGATACGGAATGGCGATCCGATATTAAATGGAACCGTCTTAAAAATAAAATTTCACCGCTTAAAAACCGGACAGTTTTGGATGTGGGCTGCGGCAGCGGTTATCATGTGCTCAGAATGGCGGCAAGTGGCGCCAGACTTGCTATTGGGATTGACCCCATGCTTCTTTATGTGATGCAGTTTCAAGCGCTCCAGTTTTATATTAATAATCCAGCAGCAAATGTTTTGCCTCTCAGCATTGACGAACTGCCCGAGAAATTTGGAGTATTTGATACAGTTTTTTCAATGGGAGTTTTATATCACAGACGTTCACCGCTGGACCATTTATTCCAACTTAAAGCGCTGCTCAAGAAAAAGGGCGAGCTGATATTAGAAACACTTGTTATCGATGGTAAGGAAGGAGAGGTCTTGGTGCCCGGAGGGCGTTATGCCAAGATGAGAAACGTTTGGTTTATACCATCTTGTTTAACTTTAGAATCGTGGATGAAACGTGCGGGCTTTGGCCAAATTCGTCTTATTGACGTTACACAAACAACAAGCGAAGAGCAGCGTGTGACCTCTTGGATGGGCTTTGAATCCTTAGATGATTTTCTCGACCCTAAGAATCCTAAATTGACTGTAGAGGGTTACCCGCGACCCAAACGCGCTATATTCATAGCCAATGCGTAGCTCAAAAAGCTAACCACTATTTTACTTTTCCTTTACTACCGGAGTGTGATACTCTTTTCACACTGTAAAAATTCACCATCCAAGCAAGGGGAGACGCTAGATGAAGTTAAAAAATATTATTTTCATAAGTTCATCATTATTTCTTTTCTTTTGTTTTGCTTCGAATAGTTTTGCAAAACAGCAGACAATTACATTGGGTCAAGTTAATGGCGATGTCCAAGTTATTTCTGAAGGCGTTACCTCAAGTGAGCCTGGTTCTATCGGTATGCGGCTTTATGAGGGAGACACTATAAAAACCGGACGGAACAGTAGTGCTGAAATATTTTTTAAGGGTATCGGAATGATTACCTTGGGTGCTAAGGCGGAATTTACTATTCAAAAAGCTGAGCAGGATGGGGAAATCACCAACACAGAAAACTTTTTAAAAAGCGGTCAGCTTAAAACTCGTGTTCGCCGGATTAAACAAACCGGCTCCCAGTTTGTCTTAAAAACTCCGGTTGCAGTCGTGGCTGTTCGCGGCACCACTTATATTCTCACCGTTACCTTAAATGGGCAGTCTACAGTATATGTAGCGGATGGTATTGTAGAATTGAAGAGTATACTATCGGGATTGGGAGTTACTATTAACCCTGGTGAAATTTCTACAGCTTCACCTGATGGTAAAGTCAGCAAGCCAAGCAAGGATGTTGATTTAAAGTATATCGACCTTAATTTAGACAGCGGCGTTTTTGAAGCGACACCGACTGAAGCAGAAAAACCCGAATCTCGAGACGTTGAAGCTGATAAAATTAAGACCAAAAAGAAATATAGTTATAGTTCTTCATAAAACGGAAGGTGATGGGTCTCAGGCGGCAGTAAGCTGCAGTAATGCTGCCACCTGACACCTATAACCTAATACCTCTTTTAAAAAAATGCGCCTTCTCTGGATTTATAGTTTATTATTAGTTCTTGGGATTATACTTTCCCAAACTTTTGACCTTTCTGGAATTAATACACCATTAACAACTCTTACTTTGATTTGTCTCGCTTACATTATGATTGAAGTCGGCCTGGACTTTTCAGTCAATAAACGCAATTTAAAACAATACGGATGGGATTATATTGTCGCAATGACAGCCGCGGCAATCCCTTGGATTATATGCGCGGTTTATTTTATCTTTCTTTTTAACATGCAATGGTCCGAATCTCTTGTTTTGGGGCGCTTTGCGGCCCCTACCTCGGCAGGAATTCTTTTTGCCATGCTTACAGTCGCAGGTCTGCGTAAAACCTGGCTTTTCAAAAAAGTGAGGCTCTTAGCTATTTTTGATGACCTGGATACAATTCTTTTTATGATTCCTCTGCAATTTCTTTTGGCGGGGTCAAAACCGCAACTTGCCATCGTGGGTCTTATAGCTATTTTTTTTATTATCATTGCTTATAAATGGCTTGATCGTTTGAGGTGGCCCACGGGAAGAGTTTGGCTTTTAAGTTATGGAATTTTAATTGTCTTAGTTGCGGCACTTTTAGAAAAAACGATTCACGTTAGCATCGAAGTAATTCTTCCGGCTTTTGCCTTAGGATGCATCCTTCACCACGCTCATCACGAGATCGGCTGGGATCATGGTCCGGAAATACAAAAAAAGAGTCTTATGCGGGAAACGAGACGCGGTGAGGTATTTGATAATTTTATAAGAGGGTTTTTTATGTTTCTTGTCGGTTGCTCGTTGCCTAGAATTGAAATTACAAATGGCAATATTGATATAATCATTTTTCATGTAATTCTAATCACTATACTAATTAATCTTGGAAAGTGTTTTCCAATTTTCTGTTACCGCAAAGAGGCAACGCTTAAAGAGCGAATCGCAGTTAGTGTTGCCATGTTTCCTCGGGGAGAAGTGGGGGCCGGCGTATTAGTGATTGCGATGAGTTATGGTGTTGGGGGATTGCCGGCTGCTATCGCCGGATTTAGTTTGGTGCTCAATTTACTATTAACGGGAATCTTTGTTTTTATTGTTATTGGCCTGACTCGAAAAACTTCTTTAAAAAAGTGAGGTTTTATGGAGAAGAAAGCATTAAAAGAAAAAATTTTAAAAATAGCTAAACAATATCCCATTGCTTCAATTGGGTCTATTACCGCAGAAGGAAACCCCTGGGTTCGGTACATGGCGACTGAAATTGATGAGGAGCTCAATCTTTGGACAACAAGCTTTGCCAGTTCGAGAAAAATTAGTCAGATCGAAAAGAATGACAATGTTCATGCTGCCTTGGGCGCCGACCCGGCATGTTGGCAAAAACCTTATATAAATATGGCGGGGAAAGCCGAGATTTTAATCGACCCCGAGGTTAAAAAGAAATATTGGAATGATATGTTGAGCCAGTTTTTTACAGGGCCCGATGATCCTAATTATGTTGTTATAAAAATTACCCCTAAGGTTATTGAATATATGTGCGCTGACACCACGCAGCCGGAAATATATGAAGTGAATAGTGAATAGTCGTCAGTGAATAGCATCTGCTAAGTATTTCTTAATATTTCATCTTATTTTGTCGTAACGTATACAAAGTATCTTTGTGTTCAAAAGCTAAGAGGAGAGTTAAATGGAATCGGGAAGGCCACCAGTTAGTCCTAACACAGATCAGAAGATTAGAAAAATTGTTGCCCGCGAAGGTCTTATTTTTATCGGTTTTGTCGCTTTGTTTATTATTGGCTTATCCACGTCAAAAGATGTGATCCTTTGGGCGGCGGTTGCCTACTTCTTTTATGGAATTATTTGTTTTGTTATGTGGGCTTTGAAATTACTTTTTTCCGAAAAAGCAGTTTTTTTCTTTTTTGGTTTTTTGTTACTCCTCATATGGTTTGCTCTCGTTGTCGATTATTTTACTTACCGCGCAGAAATGAGAGGGCCTGAGCCGATCTATACAGATTCTGCAGAAAGAGCTGTTGATGATTTTGTTCGTAAAAGCGCTCAGGAAATAGAACAGGCAAGAGCATCCGGAGATTATAGGAGAGCGAGGCGAATCCAAAGCCAATTAGGTCAAATTACCGATAGCCGCCGCAATCGGGAGTTTGATAATAGATAATAGAAGCAATGATTGAGTTTTCTGTTGGAAGTTCTGCAAAAGAAGAATTGATTGACATTACCTCCAAAGTCGAATTTTCGCTCGGCAAATTAAATGTTGAAGATGGAATCTGCACCATCTTTACACCTCATACAACTGCCGCCATCACTATTAATGAAAATGCAGATCCTGACGTAACCCGCGATATACTGCATGGTTTAAAAAGAATGGTGCCGGAATCAGGCTATCATCACGCGGAGGGAAATTCTCCCGCACACATTAAGTCATCTCTTATCGGTTGCTCAGAGCGCGTTATTGTTAAAAATAGAAAGTTAGTTTTAGGAACTTGGCAGGGAATTTATTTTTGCGAATTCGACGGGCCGAGAACCCGAAGGGTTTTTGTAGAAGCGACAGGATCTTAGAGCTAAGATCCGAGAGAGAATTCAACTAAAACAATCCCTTAGATCTTCGATCTTAGCCCTCAGATCTTTCCATTACAACATTCGTTGACATCACTCATTCATTTCAATTAAAAATTCAGAGTTTCGTATTCCCAGAGTTAAGCGGAAAGCAGTAAAATATCTCAAAGAGCTTTAGAATTAAAGATGGAGGGCTGATTATGAGAGCAACACGTATATATACGGGCCCAGATGAAGAATCACATTTTGAAGACATTGATTTACCTCAAAAATATTACGGTGGAATCGCGCGGCTTTCCGAATTCGGTAAAGAAAAAAGCATGATGCCTCATGAAGCAGAGGAAGACTTTAGTGATAAGTGGCGCACTGCTCCCAACCGCCAATTCATTATTTTACTCGATGAGTTAGAGCTAGAAGTCGGGGGCGGGGAAATGCGTCATTTTTTTCCGGGTGACATCTTGCTGGATGAAGATACGGAAGGACACGGTCATATAGGGCACGCGATCGGCAGACACCTTCATAAGGCGATTTTCGTCAATCTTAACGATTAAAATTTTGCATAGAAGCAATTGTTTGATCAACCTTTCCTGAAAAAAGAAAGAAACATCATATGAAATCTCTACGTTTTTTTATTTTTACCCTCATCGTAAGCATCTGTTTGTTTTGGACGTTTAATGCAGTGGCGGGTGATGTGCCTCCCTTAGCTCACCAGCCAACAACCGGATTGACACAGGGTGCCCCAGGATCTAAAACGGCATCGGATAAAGATGGAAACACCACCACCAAAACCACTTCCACCTCAAAGACTTCTCCCGACGGTAAAGTGACCAAAACTACCACAACCACTGAAACGCATAGAGAAAATTATGATGGTTCCAGCACCGACACTACGGAAACAAAAGTAACCAAGTCCCGCGGGACTAAGTCCGGTGGCAAGCGAGACACAACGGTAAAAACTACGACGACACGTACCACCGACGCAGAAGGCAAAACGAACACAAAAACAACCCGTATTAAGAGCCGTGCTGAATATGGTAAGCCTGATAGTGACGGTGTTTCAAAAAAGATAAGTGGAGAGATAAAACCTCCTTTCACAAGAGAAACAGATTCAGAGGGGAATGAAACAACTACTTGGACGGATGAGGACGGGGTGACAACGACCGTTAAAGAGTGGGCGGACGGTAAGCAGGTTGACACAATAACTGAGGATGGCACAACTACTTCTCGCCATACAGAGTTTAGCGATGGTTCCTCTCAAACTTATACAATGCATTCAGACGGAAGCACTGAAGTGATTACCGACAAGGATGGCAATGAAACCGTTATTGACCGCTATAAGGACGGCAGGCAAAAGTGGGAATTTCGTGATAAGAATGGAAAATTAAAGAAAAAGATCCTTATGAAGAAAAATGGAGAGACCAAAGTTATCGAATATGATGAAAATGAAAAACCAGTAAAAGTTGATTATTATGATAAAAATCGAAAGAAGGTCAAAACAGATTACCCACAAGGCAAAAAGAAAGCAGGACAGATAACAGCAACTACCTTTGGTGACGATGTTGGAATGTTAGCAGGCGGTCCTGGCAGCGTCTCAGGCCGTGACATTGGAGTTAAGCCGCATCGACCGGATACCGAGAGCCATCCCCATTAAAGTTCGGAGACAGGTTTGACGATAAATGAGAATTAAAGCAAAAGGAGTGTAGAATGTTACTTTTAGCTAGATTAATCGCTGTTCTTATACTGGTTATCGGAATTATTGATATTATTAGTCCCCAAATTATGAAAAAAATTCTTGTTTTTTGGAAAGAGGGTAAAAGGCTTTATGCGGCTGGAGTGATAAGGCTTCTCTTTGCAGTTGTCTTTTTGCTGGTTGCTTCTCAAGCCAGGGCTGCCGGAGCGATTGTGTTCTTTGGTATTTTGTTTCTCGTCGGAGGTATTTTGAGCTTTACCATGAAACAAGAAAAACAATTGGCAATGATTGCTTGGTTTGAAGGAAAATCAGATAATATCCTGAGGCTTTGGGCCGGGCTCGTTATTTTGATTGGAGCAGTTCTTTTATTTTCTATTTAAAACCTTGTAAAGGGTAGGAGAAAAAAATGAAGAAGTTATTATTGCTTATAATTTCTATAACGTTACTTAGCTCCTCTGTCTACGCTCAGATCCCCGAACCTATCACAATAGAAGATCCGGATAGCAGTGCTTATTGGGAAGATGCAGGTGATAAGGCAGTTAAAGGGATTGCCAATGTAACTCTTGGTTGGACACAGCCCATTCAGGATGTCAGAACGAGCGATGGATCTAAGAATATCGTTAATGTGATATTAGATGGTGTAACTGTGGCTGCAGCCCGTACGATTGTGGGCGCGGTACAGCTAGTAACCGCTCCTTGCCCTAAGATTGGTTGGGAGGGGGATGCAGAGCTTGTCGTCAACCCAACTGAGGGGTCAGATGATGACGTTAGCGGATGGGTGGAAAAAACATCTCCCGTTGAAGCTCGGGATATTCAGATTCCGAGAGAAGAGGATAAACAATAGACAGAGATGCAAAAAACTTTTGCATAACAATAAAAAGAGATTATAGTGTTCTCAAAAATTAAGAAAGCAGTAAAAAAATGAAAAATAAAGCAATAAATTTCATCCTAATTGCGTTATTTATTCTAAGTTTTTCATCCGTTGCGAACGCAGATGATCTCCAGCTAGGAGATATTATTTCAGGGCCAGGCAGCGCTTCAGCTTCCGGCGGGGGAACTACAACTACTGTTACAACCGATGCATCAGGGCAAACAACTACAACCGAAACAACAACTGATTCTACCGATACATCGGGAGGAGACACTTTTGGTGATTCACTAAATGGTCCGGTCATTAATACAACCGGCAAACCGTTGACCGGTGATGAATTAAGAAGATTAAAAAGAGTTACCGGTATGACCGACCTCCAAATGGCAACTTATATGTTATTTGGAGATTTTGTTAATGATCCCCAAGGTTTTTTTGGAATCGGTTATAAAACAACGCCGCCCCCTGTTGACAGTCGAGATATTCAAGTATCAAGCGGTGATATACCGCTAAGCAAACCAGAACCTGAAGAAAATAGGTAACCTACAAAAGAGGATTAATGGTAAAAATTATGAAAAAACAAATAATTATAAAAATATTTACTTTCTTATTATGTCTCAGTTTTATCATTACAACTCCAACTTATGCTGCCTTTGATCAGACGATTGAAACAGCAGAGAAGCTAGGCAATACAGCATTGGATTATGTTGATTCTGCCATCAATCTTTCTCAAGTTAGACGCTTGAAGCAAGAGGCGTGGGATCGATATGGTCTCATTCTCAGGCCTTATTACAAGACCAGCATGGAATATACCTCGAATGTATTTCGTGAACCCAGTCCGACACGGGATGATGTTATTTGGCATTTCACACCAGGTATTTCAGGAATTTATTTAAATGATATCGCCAAGGTCGGTGTTGCTTATGAGGCTGATTTTAAGGTGTTTACCAAATTTGGAAATCCCAACGATGACACTGACCAATCCTTTGGGGCGACGATTGATCTTTATCCGATGGAAAATCTCTATGTTAAAGCTTCAGAGCAGTTGAACCAAGTCGGCGTTAGAGGCGGTACCGTTAAATTAGAGCCTATTAACTATCTAGATAATACGGTGGCTGTGACAGCAGGGTATAAGTGGAAACGTTGGACTCCTGAAATTACCTATGCCAATTTTAGACGCGGGTTCCGTCAGGCTTTAAATGACAAGTATGATTACACTTTGAATACTTTGCAATTCAGATTACACGAAGACATTGTTAAAGATATTCGCACCTTTATCGGTTATGACCTGGGTTTAATTCGATATTGGAATGACGCGACAAAAGCCGCTGATACCCATACCTTTTTAGTTGGAATAAGAGGGACAATGGTCTGGGATGTGATTGTGAATGCCAATATCGGCTATTACCGCAGACATCAGTTTAATGATGCCAGAAAAAATCATAACACGATCGTTACAACGGTTTCTTTTATTAAAAACTTCAATAACAACAAAACCGTTGTTGAAATGGGTTATACGAGGCGTCCTGTTGAAGTCGCTTTTGAAAACCGAACATTTTATTATGAAGATTACTTTTATACCGGTATTAAGCACAAATTAACTAAAAAATTAAGGCTTCGAACCGCGCTTAATGTAGGGAAGAGGACTTATGTGGGCACATCTCGACTAGGGCTTGAAGTTGCGGAAAGAACTGATGATTTTATCGGAGTTAATGTGGGTGCTGATCTAGCCCTCCGGAAGTGGCTGGTTGTCCACCTGGATTATGATTATAACCACAGACAATCTAATTTTGATGAATTTCCGTATAGCGAAAATCAGGTCAAAGTTGGCCTGACAATGCCGTTTTAATTTTTTAGCCCGTTTATATTAAAACCCCGCTCTTTTTAAAAAGAGCGGGGTTTTTTTTATCAATTACCCGTTTAAATGGTAAAATTTTTCTATGAAAAAGATTGGCCTCGGTGCAGTCGTTGCTTGCCTAATTCTTCTCGTGGCCCCCACAGTTTATGGTTTTAACAAACCAACAAATGTTTGTCAGGTTGTTGCTTTAGGAGGGGCTGTTCAGGTTCAAAAAGAAGAAGGGGGTCTCCAAAAAGTTGAAATAGGAGATTACTTAAAAAAAGAGGAAGCGATTAAGACCGGTAAAGGTTCCTATGTGATTGTCTCATTTGATCCTAAGGGCGGAAATGTGATTCAAATAGGTGAAAATTCATTTGTTACAATCAAATCAATGCGGCCCTATAACATATCGGTAAAGAGTGGCGAGCTTTTCGCAAAGCTTAAGAAACTCAAAAGGAATGATTCTTTTAAGGTGGGTACGCCGATTTGTGTCGTGGCCGTCAGAGGCACTGAGTTCCAAGTGAAACAAGTATTAATAGAAGCAAAAATATTAGTATTTGATAATCAAGTGGATGTTTTTGGTTTGGAGTTGGACGGTGTGCTCCGCCAAGACTCAACACGTCTTAATAAGGGGAAAAAAGTATCAGTTGCTTCAAATGGGCAGTTTGGAGTTATTCTGGACTTAACGCCTACGGATTGGCTCGAGAGAGATCAGATAGGGAATATTATAAGAGACATCCAGTTTCAAAAGATTTTTCGCAAGAACCCACCTCCCAAAAATACTGAATATGGCTCTAAAAGAGATTTAATACCTTTAATCCCCGATGATATTTTTGGCGATACATTGCGGAGCCTTAATCTTGGAGGAGGGGGAGATGCCATGTCGCGGGATATAACCACACCTCCGGCTGATAAACCTGAGAAAAAAGATCACGGACATCACAGCACTTCATAAAATCGTTGCGCCCTGCGCCCTGCGCCCTGCGCCTTGCGAGATTTTGCCAAAAAGGCAAAATCTTCCAAAAGAACGGTTGACCTAAAGAATACTAAAGCAATACAATTTTAAAAATTAAAATTTTTTCCAGGAGGATAAAATAAATGAAATTCAGTGGTAAATTGTTAATTATCGGTTGCGGTTCCGTATCGCAGTGTGCGATTCCTCTCATTTTAAAATTAATCAAAATGCCTGCTAAAAATATCACGATTATGGATTATGTTGATAATCGTTCTCGAGTTAAAAATGAACTTGATCAGGGCGTTAATTACACGATGGAGCGGGTGACCAAAGATAATTACAAAACCTTATTATCCAAATATGTCGGCCGGGGAGACTTGATTATTGATTTAGCTTGGAATATTGAATGTATTGATATCGTTACTTGGTGCCGTGAGAATGAAATTTTATATGTAAACACTTCTGTTGAAGAATGGGATCCTTACAAGGACCAGGTTCGAAATGACCCAACCCGCTATACGCTTTATACTCGCCATATGGAAATTAGAGAAATGCTTGAGCGTTGGGGTGACAATAAAGGCACTACGGCTATCGTAGACCATGGGGCTAATCCAGGACTTGTTTCTCATTTTACAAAGCACGCTCTAATTGGAATTGCCGAGAAGATCTTGAAAGATAAGCCGAAAGATCCGAGAAAGGCAGAGCTTGAAAAATATTTAGCCGAGAAAAATTTTGCAAAACTTGCTCAAATCACCGGCGTTAAAACAATTCATATCAGCGAGCGGGATACTCAAATCACTGATCAGCCCAAGGAAGTGAATGAGTTTGTTAATACGTGGAGCATTGAAGGGTTTTTTGAAGAGGGTGTTGCTCCTGCAGAGTTGGGATGGGGAACTCATGAACGGAATGTTCCGCAGAATGCTTTTTTTCACAAGGAAGGCCCCAAAAATCAAATTTGTTTAAGCACTATTGGCATGAAAACATGGGTACGCTCCTGGGTGCCGTGCGGAGAGATTACCGGTATGGTAATTCGCCACGGAGAAGCTTTCAGTATTTCAGATCGCCTAACGGTTTGGGAGAAAGATAAGGCAGTTTATCGTCCCACGGTTCATTACGCGTATTGCCCGACCGATGTGGCTATTAATTCACTTCACGAGCTTGAAATGAGGCAATTTAATTTGCAAGAGAAGCAGCGTATTATGAGTGATGAAATCACAAGCGGGCGGGACGAGCTTGGAGTGCTCTTGATGGGTCATGATTTTAATTCTTGGTGGTGCGGATCTCTTCTAGATATTGAGGAAACCCGGCGCCTTGTGCCGCATCAGAATGCTACAACACTCCAGGTTGCTATTTCGGTGGTAGCAGCTGCAATGTGGATGATGAAAAACCCAAAGAGAGGTTTTTGTTTGCCGGATGATATTGATCATGAATTCATTTTGGGCGCATCAGAGCCTTTCATTAAACCGTTTATTTCAGAAGCAGTGGACTGGACGCCTCTTAAGAATCTGAATACCAAATTTACCAAATTTGATTTAAAACGGCCTAAAGAAGAGGATACGTGGCAATTTACAACTTTTTTAGTTGATTTAGCTCAGGCACAAAAAACCGAAACTCCTGAAGCAATTGAAAAAGAACCAGTCCAAGTCTAAAGCAGACGTCTCGAACGTCGAAAATTTAATTCGTACGATGCTTAAAAAGCATCATACGCCCTTTATGTTGGTTCGGCGTTCTATTCTCAAAAAGCAATTTGAGCGTTTCGCGAAATGTCTCCCGAACGTAACGCCCTACTACGCTATTAAGGCAAATCCTGAGCCCGAAATAGTTAAATTCATGGCGAGGCTTGGTTCTTGCTTTGATGTTGCGAGCGCCAATGAGATGAAGGAAGTGCTTAATTTAGGGGTTTCACCGACTCGAATTATTTTTGCGAATACTATTAAATCGGATAAGGATATTAAGTACGCTAAAAATCAAAGAGTTCGTTTAATGACGTTTGATAGCGAACCGGAACTTTATAAAATCGCTAAAAATTATCCAAAGGCCCGGGTACTCTTACGGATAAAAGTTGAAAATCAGGGGAGTGTGGTAGAGCTTTCTCTTAAATTCGGCGCTGATCCGGAACACGCCTATCATTTACTTCGAAAAGCAAAAACTTTAGGTTTAGCGCCTCTCGGAGTGAGTTTTCATGTTGGGTCCCAATCAACAAATGTAGAAAATTATCTGCAAGCCCTGGAATTAACGGCGGATATTTTTAAAGAGTGCAAGGAGAACGATTTACCTTTAAAGATGGTGGATATTGGGGGCGGATTTCCGATTCAGCATTTTGATAATGAAATTGGTGTTAATTTTGAGCGAATGGCCGCCCAAATCCGCCAACAAATAAGGTCACTCTTTCCAAGAAATATAGAATTTATTGCTGAACCGGGACGTTTTTTCGCGGGTCCGGCCGGTATTTTGGTAACGCAAGTAATTGGCAGAACTTTTCGTAATAATAAAAATTACTACTATATAAATGACGGTGTTTATCAGGATTTTTCAGGAATGATTTTTGACCATTGCAAGTATGAATTTAAAACTTTAAGAAGGGGGCAAAAGTTTCTAAGTGCTTTGGCGGGACCTACCTGTGACTCGTTTGATACGCTCTCAACAAGCGTTGAAGTGCCGGAACTTCACGTGGGAGACGTCGTTTACGTAAAAAATATCGGCGCCTACTCTTCAGCAAGTGCCGTTGAAAATTTCAATGGCTTTCCCCCGGCAAAACTTGTAATGGTTTCCTGATCGCGTTATTAGTTTGCTTAGTGTCAAATGAAAAACTTAATTATTGCCATTGTTATTGCGGTTATTTTCGTTTTCGGAATAGGGTATTTTTCCACAAACGTTCTTCTTAAAAAAGCCTCCTACAAAGTTCTTGATTTCATCGAGCCGCGCGCTGAGGCGCGCGGTGTTGAACTGAAAACATCGCGTTTTGAAACTGTTAGGCCGAGCTCATTCACATCAATTACTTGGAATAATTTTATTATTGGTGCCGTAGTAGCTCAAAACGGCCCTTTCGCTAAAAATCGCGAATTTTCAGTTTTAATAAGAGAGCTTAAAATTTCGTTGAAAAATATTTTTACCCAAACAATCCAAGTTGAAGCAAATGACTTAGATATCGAATCCCCTGAAGTCTCTGAAATTTTAAGTACCGCAAGGCGCCAGCGTGAAGGCGTTTATAATGGAAATGCCCGCATAGTAGTCAGCTTAAATTTTTTTAGCAAAAAAAAATTCAGGAAACAGATAAAAAATATTTATCAAAACTTGCTTAGTTTAGCCCGCAACGGTAAGTCCCAGATTCCTATTTATTTTGAGGGAACCAGTTTTTTTAAGATCGGTTCCGTATTTTTCCAGGCTGAATTAAGAACTCATGAGATAAATGGTGAGTGTTTTTTGACGATGTCACCCCACGACATAAAACAAATAGCCGATCTTACGGAAGAAAAGCTGACCAATGCCGAAATTAATATTCTTTCACACCACCCGCTCTTGGCACCCCAGCTTTTTAGAATCCGTAATTACGTGCATGATAAAGCCATGGCAGCAAAAGCTAAAAATTCCCAAGTACCTTATGATACTTATTATCATGTATTGGGAAGCTTTCTATTAACTAAAGAATTTGGCGCAAAGTTCGCCAAAAAGCTAACAGACGCTCATGAAATTGAACCTGTTAGACCTAATACACCCGCGGAACACGCGATAGATTACCAGAATAATTTTATGGGAAGGCACTATGCCGAGCAGGGTTATTCTGAAAATAGCATTTTGAATCGTGTTATGACAGATCCTCAAGTGATCCGTTCCTCTAACGACCCTATTCGAAAGGAGACCGCATGAAAGTAGTTGCTTTTAACGGAAGCCCAAGGCCAAAAGGGAATACTTTTATTTTAATCAACCGCGTTTTTGAAGAATTAAAGAAAGAGGGAGTCGAGACAGAACTTGTGCAAGTCGGCGGAAAGCTATTGAGAGGATGTACGGCATGTTACGGCTGTTTTAAAAACCTTGATAAAAAATGTGCCGTTGAGAAAGACGAAATAAATTCATTCATTAAAAAAATGATTGAAGCGGATGGTATTCTTCTCGGTTCGCCAACTTATTTTGCCGATGTCACCACTGAACTGAAAGCTTTAATAGACAGGGCAGGTCTGGTGGCAAGAGCAAATAACAATTTGCTAAAACGCAAAGTAGGGGCCGCTGTTATCGCCGTAAGGCGTGGAGGGGCTGTTAGCGTACTTGATACGATTAATCATTTTTTTGGAGCTAACGAAGTGATCATGCCGGGCTCTATTTATTGGAATTTTGGAATCGGACGCAATATAGGAGAGGTTGAATCAGATGAAGAAGGTCTGGAAACTATGAAAATATTAGGTCAAAATATGGCCTGGCTTCTTAAGAAGATAGAGGGTTAGATAAATGCAGATTAAAATTTCCTGGTCTAACGGGGAGGCGAAAGCAACCCTAGAGGATACGCCGACAACTCAAAAACTTCGAGCAGTGCTTCCTCACTCATCAGAAGCTAACATGTGGGGGAAAGAAGTTTATTTTGAAGTTCCTATTAAAGCTGAGTTGGAACCGAACGCGAAACAGGTGGTAGAGCCGGGTACGGTTTGTTTTTGGACCGAAGGCAATTCCTTAGCGCTTCCTTATGGCCCAACTCCGGCCTCAATTAATGAAGAATGCCGGCTTGTGGCACGAGTTAATATTTTGGGCAAGCTTGAGGGGAACCCTAATCTTTTAGCGTCTATTCAAGAGGGCGACGCCGTTAAAGTCGAAGCTCTTTAATTAAAAGGAGAGTAACTCATGAATATTTTTGATCATGCGATGCGGATGGAGCGCGATGGAGAGCATTTTTATCAAAAGCTAGGCGAAAGATGTCAAAATGAAAATTTAAAAAAAATATTATATAAATTAGAAGCCGGTAAAGTTAAGCACTATCGAATTTTCGATAATATGAAAATGAACACTGATGTTGAGATATATGACAGCGAAGTACTTCAAGACGCTAAGAACATCTTTGCTGAGATGAAGAAAAAGAAAAATTGGCTGGATTGTAATGTTTCTGAGGTAACGCTTTATGAAAAAGCCAAAGAGCTAGAAAAGAAAAGCGAGGACTTTTATTGCCAGAAAGCCCAAGAAACCGAAGATCCTATCCACAAAGAACTTTTTCTTAAAATAGCTAATGAGGGAAAAAAACATTATTTTCTTTTGGATAATATTATTAAATTTATTTCGACCCCTCAGATCTATTTGGATAATTCGGAATTTGACCATCTGGATAATGCGTAGTGCAAAGCGCCAAATATCGCCTGTTTACCATTAGCCGCTTGCTACTTTAACGGCAAATACATACAATACCCCTCCCATTGAGCCTTAGAGGTTCATTAAATCAGTAGTCGAAGGAGAAAATAAAAGTGTATAGAGAGCAAATAAAAGTATTAGATTGTACGATTCGCGACGGCGGATTGATTAATAAACATGATTTTAATCTCGAACTGGTTCGCGCCGTTTATAAAGCGGTATCTGAAGCGGGCGTTGATTATATGGAAATGGGCTATAAAAATTCCCAAAAAATGTTTTCAACCAAAGAATACGGCGCTTGGAAATTTTGCGACGATAAGGATATTCAAAAAGTCGTCGCCGGCGTTGAAGGGGGAGCCAAGGTTTCAGTTATGTGCGATGTCGGACGTGTTGATATGGATGACATTAAACCAGCCGCTGAAAGCCCCGTTGATATGGTTCGTACGGCCTGTTATGTAAAAGAAGCTGACAAAGCAATCGCTATGATTAATGAATTTGCCGATAAAGGATATGAGACAACAGTAAATATCATGGCCATTTCAAAAGCGCTTGATAATGAATTGGAAGAAGCGCTTCATCAGTTTGAAGAGGAATCTAAGGCCGACGTTATTTATATCGTAGATAGTTTCGGAGCGCTCTATCAGGAATCAACCGAATATTTAATTAAAAAGGCCAATAGTATTATTAAGACAAAAGAGGTGGGAATCCATGCTCACAATAACCAGCAATTGGCGTTTAGTAATACGATTGAGGCAATTATCCATAACGCGAATTATGTTGATGCTACTGTCTATGGAATAGGACGGGCTGCCGGTAATTGTCCTCTTGAGCTTTTGCTCGGGTTTTTGAAGAATCCTAAATTTGATATTAGGCCGGTTCTTGATTTAATTTCAAAAGAATTTATTCCTCTACGCGAAAAAATCGAGTGGGGCTATATTATTCCGTACGCGATCGCGGGTATTTTAAACGAACATCCGCGGGCTGCGATGGCTTTGAGGGATAGTGAGAGCAAAGAAAACTATAGAGAATTTTACGAGAGTTTAGTCGGACCGGATCTCGAACTTGATTAATTAGCCGCTACGCAGCTAATTAATAGTCGATAGTGGCTAGTAGTTAGTGATTAGTAAATTTTACTAACCACTAACTACTATCCACTAACCACTAATATATGACATTTCGTCGCCTTATATTAATTCCAATATTTACTCTAATTTTTATACCTACTATTTATGGTGCTTCACCTTCTCCCGAAGAAATCGCCTGTATTGGTCAAAAAATATATCTCAATGAATGTAGCGGTAAAAAGGAGCATCTCACTGTCTGGAATAAAGGAGAGGAGTTTCCTTCGTTTGGAGTGGGGCACTTTATTTGGTATCCCGAGGGCAAAAAAGGACCATTCAAAGAAAGCTTTCCTGAATTATTGGATTTTCTAAATAAGAATCATGTTGCTTTGCCGGATTGGCTCGAGGAAGTTGCCCCGAAACATTCTCCTTGGAAATCAAGAGAGGAGTTTTACCGGGACATTAATAGCCCTAGAATGACAGAGTTTAGAGATTTTTTAGAAGCTACTATCCCTTATCAAGTCGATTTTATTATTAATCGTTTTAAAAAAGTCTTCCGGGAGATAATTAAAAAGGCACCTTCGGCTAAAAAAGAAGAGGTTGAATTAAAGTTTCAGGTCTTAACCGAGACCCGGGGCGGCTGGTATCCCTTAGTTGATTATGTTAATTTCAAGGGTGAGGGCATCTACGAGACCGAACAGTATCAGGGCGAGGGATGGGGACTCCTTCAAGTCCTTATTGAAATGAAAGATGCTCCGGCGGGTGAAGAGGCTCTAGTTTCTTTCCGGGATGCAGCCGTAAAGGTTTTGACTAAACGGGTCCAAAACGCTCCAGAGGGCAGGG
>CAZLUT010000007.1:0-44946 GCA_964562805.1 uncultured bacterium
GGCATATGCGGACTACACCGATATGATGGAGATTACCGAGGAATTAGTTTCAGGACTTGTTCGCGAGGTGGCAGGCGGCAAGGACGAGATCACTTATGGTGAAAAGACGCTTTCTTTTAAAAGGCCTTGGAAGCGCATCACTTTTTTTGGTTCTTTAAAAGAAAAAACAGGCATTGATTGGCAAACATGTGATGTTAAAAAAGAGGCAAAGCGTTTGGGGATCCGTATGGAATCCCATTTTAATGAGGCTGATATTTTAAATGAAGTTTTTGGAGAAAAGGTGGAGCAGGAATTAGTCGACCCCACCTTTGTAATGGATTACCCGCTTTTCATGTCGCCTCTCGCGAAGCAAAAGGAAGGTGCCCCGCACCTTGTTAACCGTTTTGAACTTTTTATTTCCAATATGGAAATAGCCAATGCTTATTCGGAATTAAATGATCCCTTCGAACAGCGCGAGCGGTTTGAAAAACAAGCCAAGGAGCTTGGCAGCGATGAACGGGATGAAGAGTTTTGCCAAGCCCTTCAATGCGCGATGCCTCCGGCCGGAGGCCTTGGGATCGGCGTTGATCGATTAGTGATGCTTTTGACCAATAGCCATTCGATAAGAGATGTTATTCTTTTTCCGCATTTGCGCCCCGTTTCACAAACGCCGGACGCTGAAAATATTTCAGAATAAACCTTTTTAGGTAAATTAAACAATATGCGTTACCAGTTTTTTATGGCGTTAAAACATCTTACCAAAAGACGGCGCCGGGGTTTTATCTCGCTTATTTCTTTCATATCTATATCGGGTGTTGCTCTCGGAGTCATGGCTCTTATCGTTGTGATGGCCGTTATGAGCGGGTTTGATCGGGAATTAAAATCTAAAATTATCGGTATGAATCCTCATTTGATCATTCAGTCGCCCGGCGGTGTTCAGGATTCGATCTATCTTTCCGGAAAAATCAAAGAGGCGAATCCTCATTTTGAATCCGTAACCCCTTATATCCAAGGTCAAGTCATTATCCGCTCGAACGCAAACGCGACCGGAGCCATCATCAGAGGTGTTCCTAAAGAAACAGACGGGAAAGACCCTATTGAATACGTCAAGTCGCACATGGCGGCCGGGGATCTTTCGTTTAAAGAGTCTTTGTACGAGAAAAAACCGATCGGAAGCATTGCTCTTGGCATTTCGATGGCGCGGCTGCTCCGCGCGCGGCCGGGAGATGTTGTCCAGATCATTTCACCCCACTTTTCGGAAGAAAAAGGGATCGAGACAAAGAAACTCGCTAAGACAAAAGCTTTTCGCATCGGCGGTATTTTTCAACTGGGGATGAATGAGTTTGATACTAATTTAGTTTTAATGGATCTAAGCGAAGCTCAGGAATTATTTAATTTAAAAGACCGGGTAACAGGCATTAATGTCCGCTTGGACAGTGTTGATGAGACCTTTCAGCTGAAGCAAATGCTCCAGGCGTTTTTGGGCCCGCCTTTCTTTATCCAGAGCTGGCAGGATCTAAACCGCAATTTCTTCTCAGCACTCAAGGTCGAGAAATCCGTGATGAGGATCTTATTGACTCTTATCGTGACGGTAGCGGCCTTTAATATTATTTCGACCTTGATCATGGTAGTCATGGAAAAAACAAAAGAAATCGGAGTTTTGAGAGCTCTGGGAGCGACCCGGGGCGGTGTCCAGAGTATTTTTCTTTTGGAAGGTTTCGCGATCGGTGGATTCGGCACCTTGATCGGAGGAGTTTTGGGCTTTTATATTGCCAAACATATTAATGGGGTGGCCGCCATTGTAGAGCGTTTTACGGGCTTTGAAGTATTTCCTAAAGATATTTATTATTTTGACCAGATCCCAGCTCTTATAATTCCTTCTGATATTTTCTTTATTATTTTCTTTGCCCTTTTAATGGCTCTTTTGGCCGCTCTTTATCCGGCTCATCAGGCAGGAAAAGTCTCGCCGGTAGAAGCGATCCGGTACGAATAATGAAAGAACATCTTAAACAGCCCGTTACGGAAAGCGCGCTCGAAAATCTTCCTTTTCTCAAAGTGGAAGGGTTGACTAAAAAATATAATGGCCCCGAAGGGAAGTTAGAAGTCATTAAAGGCGTTGATCTGACTTTGGAGAAAAAAGGACTTTATTTTATTGTCGGCAAGTCCGGCACCGGCAAATCGACTCTTCTTCATATTTTAGGTGGACTTGATCTGCCGACCTCGGGATCTGTCTTTTATGAGGGGGTCAACCTATTTAAGCTCCGCGAAAGAGAAATCGCGAGTTATCGAAATCAAAAATTTGGTTTCGTTTTTCAATTTTTTCACTTGCTACCAGAGCTCACATTATTCGAAAATACGCTGTTACCCTCTCTTATTGCCGGCAAGCCGGCCAAAGAGAGGGCTAGTTGGCTGATCGAAAGACTGGGATTGAGCGGCAGAGAACATCATCTACCGTCTCAACTGTCAGGCGGGGAACAGCAGCGGGCAGCATTGGCCCGGGCTTTGATCAACGATCCTAAGATTGTTTTTTGCGATGAGCCGACCGGTAATTTGGATGAACATACGGCGAACGAAATTCGCGAATTGATTCAGGATTTACATGTTAGTATGGGTACCACATTTTTAATTGTAACTCATGATGAAGAATTGTCTCAGGGAGCAACTGCTCTTTATCGACTGCACGAAGGACAGTTAGAAAGTTAAACAGGGAGGAAAAAGGCATGCAGATTTTTATTGATGGTAAATTTTACAAAAAAAGTGAAGCGAAGATCTCTGTTTTTGATCACGGTCTTCTTTACGGAGATGGTGTGTTTGAAGGAATTCGCTCATACAATGGCCTTGTTTTTAGACTCAAGGAACATATCGATCGCCTTTATGAATCAGCTCACACTCTTCTTTTGACTCCTCCCTACACAAAAGAAGAAATGACCGAGTTCACGATCGAAGCATTAAAACAGAATAAGCTTTCAAATGGCTATGTTCGCATTATTATCACAAGAGGTGTTGGGGATTTGGGGCTTGACCCCGCGAAGTGCCCCAAACCGTCTGTTATCATTATTGCTGATAGTATCGCGCTTTATTCCGAAGAACCTTATAAGAAGGGAATGGAGATTGTTACTGTGCCGACCGTTCGTAACCATCCTGAGGCCTTGAATCCTCAAATCAAGTCTCTTAACTATCTGAATAATATTATGGCCAAAATCGAAGCCACTAATGCCGGCTACGAAGAAGCTTTGATGTTAAATTCACAAGGTTATGTCGCGGAATGCACAGGGGTTAATGTTTTTATTGTTACTAAGAATGAAGAACTAGTAACTCCTCCGTGCCATGTAGGGGCCTTAAACGGTATTACGCGGGGTGCGATTATTGAGCTGGCCCGGAAAACCGGAATGGTTTTCAAGGAACGTATTTTAACGAGGCACAATATTTTTAATGCCGCGGAATGTTTTGCGACAGGAACTGCCGCTGAATTAATTCCGATTGTTAAATTAGATAATCGCCGGATTGGAGCTGGCAAACCGGGTTCTATCACTCTAAAACTTCTGGATGCTTTTCGTGAACTAACCAAGACGGACGGTGTTACTTATAAGTTATGAAGTGTGATCTCTGCGATAAGGAGGCCACGGTCCATCTGACGGAAATTGTTAATGATCAGATGGTCGAAATCCATCTTTGTGAAGACCACGCGAAAGAGAAGGGAGTTGCGTTCAATCAACCTTTCTCAACCGCCGACCTTTTCAGTCAATTTTCCGAAATTTTAAATGAACCGGGGCTTATTCAGGAAAGCTCACAGATGGTGTGTTCCATGTGTAAGATGACCTATACGGAGTTTTCCAAAACAGGCCGCTTGGGCTGTCCTCAGTGTTATGAAAGCTTTAAACGGGCGCTTCTACCTCTAATTAAAAGGGTTCAGCGTTCAGTGGTTCATTCAGGAAAAAGACCAATGTTGGGGCGTGAAAAAAAGAAGCCCCAAGCTGAACTCGAAAAACTCGAGAAGCAATTGGAACAGTGCGTTGAAACGGAAAATTTTGAACGAGCCGCTCAAATCCGGGATGAGATCAAAAAACTGGAGAAAAAAAGAAAGTCTTCAAAGAAAAATGGATCTTAATTCTCTAGCTCTTCATCTTTGTGATTGGTTAAGGGGGACAGGCCCCGAGAGCAATATCGTTATTTCAAGCCGTATCCGCTTAGCGCGGAATGTTGACGGATTTAATTTTACAAACCGTCTTACCCCGCAAAAAAGAATCGAGTTGATTGAGAGTATCAACAAAGCAACTCAAAACCAGGCTTTATTCAAAAAAAATACTCTTTTCACTTTGGAGAATTTAAGCGCGCTGGATCGTCAGTTTTTATTAGAGCGGCATCTGGTCAGTGCCGAATTTTCAAGCGGCAAAGAGCCGCGCGCGGTTTCGGTCAGTGATAATGAAGTCTTAAGTCTTATGATTTTAGAAGAGGATCATCTTAGGATCCAAGTGATGGAATCCGGATTCAATCTTAAGGATTGCTGGTCTTTAATTGATAATGTTGATTCGAAACTTGAGAAGAAACTGCCCTATGCTTTTGATGAAAAACTGGGCTATTTAACGGCATGTCCGACCAATGTGGGTACGGGTATTCGGGCTTCCTGCATGCTTCATTTACCAAGCCTTGTTTTAACCAAGCAGATTGAAAAAGTTTTACAAGCCCTCTCAAAATTAAATATGGCAACCCGCGGTTTATACGGAGAAGGCTCTCAGGCAAGCGGTAATTTCTTTCAAATCTCCAATCAGATCACTTTGGGCCAGCATGAAGAGGAAATCATTGATTCCTTGGAGCGGGTTATTCGCCAGGTAGTTGAGCATGAGAAAGAGGCCCGTAACCTTTTAAAAGAAAAAAAAGAGGAGCGCTTAAGTGATCAGGTATGGCTGGCTGTTGGAATATTAAAATCAGCTCGAGTCGTTACGAGCCAAGAAGCGGTTACTTTCTTTTCCTTGGTACGCCTCGGACTTGATCTTGGAATCATTGAAGGAATCACTTTGAAAGATCTTAACAATTTATTTATTAGCAGCCAGCCGGCTCATCTGCAGAAACTAGCCAAAAAAACCTTAACTCCCAAGGGGCGCGATATTCGCCGCGCTGAGATGATTAGGAACACTTTGAAGGGAATACCTTTGTAAAAAACACAAAGCACAAATTCCAAAACACAAACAAATTCCAATAAACAAATCCCAAAATTAAAAACGACAAGGTGACACTTCGTGTCATTCCTGCGCCTGTCCCCGAAGGGGGAAAGCAGGAATTCCTCTTTGTTTGGTATTTTGTACTTTGGGTTTTGTGATTTGTTTGTGATTTGTGTATTGTTTATTGTGATTTTTAATACTTAAATTTTGTCCCAAGTCTCATTTAAGACTTTCTAGAAATCAGCCGATAACTAAGGTATAGTGTCGAAAGATTAAGGAAAGAGGTGTCAGAATGTTCGATCGTTTTACAGAGCGTGCCAGAAAAGTCATCATATTAGCCAAAGAAGAAGCTAAGCGTTTTAATCATGATTATATCGGAACAGAGCATATTCTTTTGGGTCTCATCAAAGAAGGAGAATCCGTTGCGGCTGCAGTTCTTCAAAATTTAGGCCTATCCTTGGATTCTATCCGCCTGGAAGTTGAGAAAACCGTTCAGTTTGGCCCCAGCACAGTTGTCTCAGGCGATATTCCTTTTACGCCTAAAGCAAAAAAAGTAATCGAGTTGGCAATGGATGAGGCTAGGCGTCTTGGTCACAATTATATTGGCACCGAACATCTGCTTTTAGGTCTTATCAAAGAAGGTGAAGGTGTTGCGAGTCATGTATTGATTAATGTTGGCCTCGATCTTAATAAGGTTCGCACAGAAGTCATTAAACTTCTCGGTTCAGCCGCACCCGGCAGTAGCGGCCCAATGGGCCAACAACCGGGAGCTGTGGGCGCAGGCGCTAAAGGAGCCCGTTCCAAAACTCCGGCGCTGGATTCTTTCGGTAGAGACCTTTCGAAGGCCGCCAAAGACGGCAAGTTAGATCCGGTTGTAGGGCGTTCTTTTGAAATAGAACGGGTAATTCAGATTTTAGCAAGGCGCACTAAAAACAATCCTGTTCTAATCGGAGAGGCGGGTGTCGGAAAAACAGCTATTGTAGAAGGCTTAGCACAGATAGTTGTTGCCGGTAAAGTGCCTGAAGTTTTAATAGATAAGCGAATTGTTGTGCTTGATTTGGCTTTGATGGTAGCCGGCACTAAATACCGCGGTCAATTTGAAGAGAGAATTAAGGCCGTGATGGATGAAATTCGCCGCAATGAAAACGTTATCATGTTTATTGATGAATTACATACCTTAGTGGGTGCAGGTGGGGCAGAAGGTGCCATTGATGCTTCCAATATTTTAAAACCGGCACTTTCCCGCGGTGAAATTCAATGTATTGGAGCAACGACCCTAGATGAATATCGTAAACATATCGAAAAAGACGCGGCTTTGGCCCGCCGTTTTCAAACAATTAATGTTGATCCACCTACAATGGAAGAGACGATAGAAATTTTAAAAGGTTTAAGGGATCGTTATGAGGCGCATCATCGAGTTAAATTTTTGGACGAAGCGCTTGAAGCAGCCGCTAAATTGTCGGACCGTTACATTACGGGCCGGTTTCTTCCCGATAAGGCCATTGACTTGGTTGATGAGGCCGGGTCTAAGGCGAGACTTTCAGCGACGACACTTCCGACGGATATAAAAAAGATAGAAGGAGAGATAGACCGGTATCGCCTGGAAAAAGAGGCATCTATTAAGGAGCAGGATTTTGAAAAAGCGGCCAAATTTCGCGATGAGGAACGTCAAGTTAAAGAGAAATTGAGCCAAATGAAGCGTTCCTGGAAAGAATCAAAATCTGAAGTTGAAGTCCGGGTGACAGCAGAAGACATTGCTCATATTGTTTCAAAGTGGACAGGAGTTCCGCTTCAAAGATTGGAAGAAAAAGAGACCGCAAGACTTCTTAAGATGGAAGATGAGCTTCATAAGCGGGTTATTGGCCAGGATGATGCTATCACTGCCATTTCACACGCCGTAAGGCGAAGCCGTTCAGGTCTTAGAAATCCGAGGCGTCCGATGGGTTCTTTTATTTTCTTAGGACCGACGGGTGTCGGCAAAACTCTTTTAGCTCGGGCTATTGCCGAATTTATGTTTGGAGACGAAGAGGCTTTAATTACGATCGATATGTCGGAATATGGTGAAAAATTTAATGTCTCAAGACTTCTCGGAGCACCTCCCGGCTATGTTGGTTATGAAGAGGGAGGGCAATTAACCGAAAAGGTAAGAAGACGTCCTTATTCGGTCGTACTTTTTGATGAAATTGAAAAAGGGCATCCTGATGTCTTTAATACACTTCTTCAAATTATGGAAGAGGGCCGGGTAACTGATTCTTATGGTCGCCGCATTGATTTTAGAAACACTTTAATTATCATGACTTCAAATGTAGGAGCGGAGTTTGTTAAAAAGCAGGACACGATGGGTTTTAAAAGCGATAAAGATGATGAGTTCGACTACAATGCTTTAAAAACACGTCTTATTGATGAAGCCAAGAGGGCTTTTAGGCCCGAATTTTTAAATCGTCTTGATGATATGATCGTTTTTCATAAGCTTACGAAAAATGATTTGAAAAAAGTTATTGAGCTCGAAATCAAAGAAGTTAGAGAGCGTCTCAAAGAGCGCAAGATGGAGCTTCTGCTTTCACCCGAATCAATTGATTATCTGACCGATAAAGGATATGACCCTGTTTATGGCGCGAGACCCTTAAGGCGTGCCATTCAGAATAATATCGAAAACGTCCTGGCCGAGGAGATCTTAAATGGAAAATTCGTCGAAGGAGACAAAATCCTAGCCGAAATCCACGCCGGCCGGATTGTGTTTGAAAAAGCCAGCTAGGAACGCCAAAAACACAAAACACAAATTCCAAAACACAAACAAATTCCAATAAACAAATTCCAAATTCCAAACTCGTATCCGTTTTAGCGTAATTTAATAGGCTTCCTTGCGAGACACCCGTCCTTCAGGCGGGACAACGCTAAGGTGACACTTCGTATCATTCCTGCGCAAGCAGGAATTCCTCTTTGTTTGGTATTTTTGTGCTTTGGGTTTTGTGGTTTGTTTGTGGTTTGTGCTTTGTTTATTGTGATTTTTAAGAGCTTTCAGCTCTTTTTCCCACTATTTCTCTACATTCACCCTGTCTTCCTATATAATGCCCCCTATATAACATTTAACCTTAGCAGGGGTATTCCTGCTTATATATATTATTTATGAAACGCCTTTTTATTATTGTACTTATAACTATTACTGTTATCGCTATTTGTCTTTTTGGTTTGTTTCAGTTCGTAAAAGTCAAAATTAACGCATTACCCTTTAAACAATTCACCGAAGATAAATTAAGTTCTGTTTTGGGCGCCCGTGTTTCGATTAGTAAGATCAATTTTGGGGTCCGAGATAATGTTTCCTTGTCGGGTCTTAGAATTGACGCGTCAAAAGTGGAAGATCAGGGAATTTATCTGGCGAGTGCTAAGGCAATTAAATTCCGCTACAACATCGCAACCCTTATCAATAAAGATTTTAAAAATCCTAACCGGGTTACTTTAGAATCTCCTAATTTACTGCTTCGTAATCTCGAATTTCCCGATAACTTGTTTGAAAAAGAGGAGCTGAAGCCGCTCGAGAAACCGACAGGTTTCATGTCTCAGAATTTTCAGCTTGCTATCAAGAATGGCCGTATCGATTATCCGCTTTTGGGGCATAAATACAAAATCGGACTCAAAAATGTTTCGGGCATTTTTGCTCCGGAATCAAAGGATAAGATCGACGTAAGTTTAAAAGCTAAGGGTTCCGGTATTTTCCGGGGTGATATATCAGTAGTCGGTGTTATTTTGCCGGCCGAGAAAAAATATGATCTGCAGTTCCGCTTCAGAAACAACGGAGAGCTCTTTTTACCCGGGTTTTTAAAGCTTAAGAAAATCGGAGGAGTTTTTAGAGTCCAGCCTGATGCGGTTACTTTCAAACGGATACGCTTTTCGATTGCCGACCTGATGTTTGAAGCTAACGGAGAAATACTGAATTTTCAAACCGGTTTTCCAAAGATCCGGCTTTCCGTTAAATTGCTTTCCGAGAAAATACCTCAATCTGTTAAATTAGATCTGGATTTTGAGGAAGAAACTATTTCCGGTGAGATCGTTTCTTTTGATAAACAATTTCCGTTCGTGGGCGATCTTTTCCGCGAGGATGATTCGATACGCGTTACTCAAGTTGAGACACAAAATGGCTATCTTTTAAGCGCCGACTTTAATATTTTGAATAACAACTATCAATTTTCCCTTGAGAAAGATCCTGTTCGAATCAATGCCAATTTTTCATTCGACAATTGGGATACGGTTTTTTACATCAACCTGGAACATGTCATGCTGTATGAAATCGATTTGGTTACTTTTGTAAAAATCCGATTTTCTCCAACCGAAGAATTTAAAGCCGGGAAGGATTGGACCTTTGATGGATCTTTAGAAACAGATTATCTTATTTTTGACACTTGGCCTTCTGAGGATTTGAAAGGAACTTTTAAAATTGATCAATTCAGCATTAAAGATATCGATGTGAACTGGGGAGAAAGGTATCATCTGAGCGGTGGATATGATGCTATCGATAAGGCAAATACGATTTTTACTCTCAAACTGAATACAATCGATTTAAGCAAGTTGAGGCATCTTTTTCTCTATGCCCGTCCCCAGGAATTTGCCGGCTTTGCCGACGGAGAACTTCGGTTTACAGGGGACCTTAAAAACCCCCTAATTACAGGAAAAATTAATCTTCGCCAAGGTGTTGTCGGAAAGCTTGAATTTAAAACCGCTTATATTAGGTTTCAGGGATATTATCCCTTTTTAAAATTATCAGATTCAAAAATCGCTCAAAAAGATAAAAACCTTTATTTGGAAGGAAATCTTAACCTGGAAGCCAAGAATATTTTTCAAGATCTTAAGGTTTTAAGCGAGGATCATATTGTTCTGTGGCGGGGTGTAATTTTGAGCGAGAGCTTGCAGGATAATTTGGTTATGATAGGGGAAACTATTAAACGGAAACTAATCGAGTAAATTAATGGAAAGATTTAATAGAAAAAGATTGCAAGCTATTTTCAAGCAGCGTACTTGGAGCGATGTTTTAACGGATATTGGCAGGCTAATAATCCGAGGAACTCACTATATTGGCGGCATTAATCTTTTATTTATACAGTCTCTTCAAATTTTATTTACAACAAAACCTAAGTGGCGGCAAATTTTTCTTCAAATGAATCAAATTGGGGTTTTATCAGCTCCGCTTGTCTTTTTAACGGCTCTTTTTACGGGGATCGTGCTTGCGTTTCAATCAGCCTATCAATTGAGGCTTTTTGCGGCCGTGCAATATACGGCTGATTTGGTTTCGCTTTCGATTTGCCGTGAATTGGGACCTGTTTTGGCGGCTATGGTTGTGGCAGGCCGAGTGGGCGCTTCGATTGCGGCTGAAATCGGAACCATGAAAGTAACTGAACAAATTGACGCGATGGAATGTATGGGAACTAATCCGATTCGTTTCCTGGTGGTGCCAAGATTTTTGGCAACTGTCGTCATGCTTTTTTTATTAACCGTCTATTTTGACATTGTCGGCACTTTTGGCGGTTATATTGTCGGCATATTCAAGCTCAATATCAGTCATTCTCAATTTATGCAGGGCGTTTTAAGGGCTGTCATGACAAAAGACGTTGTTACAGGGCTGATTAAAGCTCTCTGGTTCGGCGTTATTATTTCAATTGTAGGATGTTATTTTGGTTTAAAAACAAAAGGCGGCGCTGAGGGAGTGGGCCGGGCGACAACACTTTCAGTGGTAACCGCTCTTATTTCAATTATTGCGTTTGATGCCTTATTTACGGGCATTTTTTACATGTTTTAAAAATGATTAAAATAGAAGCTTTAAAAAAATATTTAGATGATCATTGGGTTCTGGACGGAGTCGATCTTGAGATCCAATCAGGTGAAATCCTGGTTGTTATCGGCCGTTCGGGCTGCGGCAAGAGCGTGCTCTTAAAGAATATAGTCGGTCTTATGAGTCCGAATGAAGGAAGAGTGATTATTGACAGTAATGATATTTCGAACATGAGGTGGAAAGCCCTTACGGAGCTGAGGCTTAGAATCGGCGTGCTATTCCAAGGAGCCGCTCTTTTTGATTCTTTGACGGTTGGTGAAAATGTTGGCTTTACTCTTTTAGAACAAAAGAAAATGAGCCTTGAAGAGATTGGACGTGTTGTCCATGAGAAACTGGAACTCGTGGGACTAGAGGGTGTAGCGGATAAAATGCCAGCTGATCTTTCGGGCGGAATGAAAAAGCGGGTTGGTTTGGCGCGTGCTATTGCGACTGATCCCGATATTGTTCTCTATGATGAGCCCACGACCGGCCTGGATCCGATCATGGCGGATGCCATCAACGATTTGATTTTAGAAATGAAGCGAAAGCTAAGCGTTACTTCAATCGTGGTGACTCACGACATGACGAGCGCTTATAAGATAGCTGACCGGATCGCAATGCTTTATGACGGTAAAATTATTACGACCGGGACTCCCGAAGAGATTAAAAATTCGGAAGATCCGGTTGTGCGACAATTTATTGCAGGTAGTGCCCAAGGGCCTATTACTAACCATGCACACCATTAAAATGACGAGGAGGTGAGGTTCATGCCGATTAAGCAAGGAAAAATAGAATTAACAGTAGGTATTTTTACCGTTATTGGTTTAGTGCTTCTGTGTATTCTCGTATTTTTTGTCAGTGACGTTATTGTTTTCAAAAAAGGATATGAGGTGGACACCCGCTTTACTTATGTAAGCATTATCGATAAAGGAGCTCCTGTCAGAATGTCAGGTGTGAGAGTGGGGGAAGTTAAAAATTTAGCTATTTCTTATGAAGAAGAAAACCAAAAGCCGATCGTAACTTTAACGCTTTATGTTCACAACAATGTGATTATCCGAAAGAATTCAAAAATCATGATTCGCGGAACCACTCCTCTGAGTGAACCTCACATTGAAATTATGAGTCAAGGGCTTGAAGATGGAGTCGTCTTAGCGCCCGGTGCGACGATACGAGGCGTTGATCCTATAGCAATGGATGATGTCGTAATTGTAGCTGAAAAAGCGGCCGAAAATCTCGAGGCTGTATTGGCTAAGGTTCGTAAAGGTGAAGGAACAGCCGGTCAGCTTCTCGTGGGAGATGAACTTTATAACGAATTACTCAGCTTTATTAAAGACATCAAAGCCCATCCTTGGAAGCTTTTGGCGAGACCCAAGGAAAAAAAGAAGAAATTTTTGGGCATTTTCTGATAATGGCAAAAACAAAATCTCTTTTTCGCTGTACGGAATGCGGTTTTGAAACGCCGCAATGGTTGGGTAAGTGTCCGGAGTGTAACCAATGGAACTGTCTTGAGGAAGCGGCTCTACCGAATACTAGCTCTGTTTCTCACCGAAAAATAGAAGCTCCCGAGCTTTCTTCAAGCGAGAAAGATCGGCTCCAAACATTATCCCAAACGGATTTCCAAAACGAAACACGGCTTACTTCGGGACTTAATGAATTTGACCGCGTTGTAGGCGGCGGACTTTTTGAGGGATCGGTCACCCTTTTTTCGGGGGAGCCCGGCATCGGGAAATCAACCCTGCTTCTTCAGGTAGCGCATGAGCTTTCCAAAAAAGAAATGGTTCTTTATGTGAGTGCAGAGGAATCTCTCGGACAAATAACAGCCCGTGCTAAGCGTCTTAAGATTGAGGGCGGAAACTTGGTTGTTATTTCTGAAAATAATCTTCTCACGATCCTTGGATTTTTAAAGGAGACAAAACCCGCTCTTTTGATTTTGGATTCAATTCAAGCCGTTTATCATCCTGAAATTAAGCAGGCAACCGGCTCCTTAACTCAAGTGAGAGATTCAGCCGCCATCTTAGAGCGTGCCGCGAGGGAACTGAATGCTTCGCTCATGATTGTAGGGCATGTGACAAAGGAAGGAGCCTTGGCCGGCCCCAAGGTATTGGAACACCTTGTTGATACTGTGATTCAATTTGAAGGTGATCGATATCAAAATTTGAGAACCTTAAGGGCTTCTAAAAATCGAAATGGCCCCACAGGAGAGATCGGACTCTTTGAAATGACTGAAAACGGATTGGAAGAAGTCAAAAACCCATCCGCAATTTTTATGGGGGAAGGAGTTTTAACTCCCGGCCGGGCACTTGTTCCTGTGATGGAGGGTGACAGGCCTCTTATCGTAGAAGTTCAATCTTTGGTAAGCCCCACGATTTATCCTAATCCGGTGAGACGCTTTACCGGCGCCGATAGTTCACAAGTCAGTCTCTTAGTTGCTATTTTGGAAAAGGTGTTAAATCTAAATTTTTCGAAAAGTGATATTTTTTTAAAAATTTCAGGCGGGCTCACACTTGATGAGACGGCCTGCGATCTAGGAATTGCTTTAGCAATTGTGTCTTCATACTTAAATAAAGAATTGCCCACTGGGTTTGTTCTTGCGGGTGAATTGGGTCTAGGCGGAGAGGTTAAGCCTATTAGAGCTCTAGATACCAGGATCCGTGAGTGCGAACGCTTGGGTTTACAAAATATATTGATACCTAAGCAGAAACGAAGAGGGTATTCCTCGGCGTTATCTGTGCGTGAAGTAGCTTCTTTAAAAGAGGCCTACCAAACGTTGATACATACATAAACATACATAACTTTAAGGATAATATTATGATTATATTTGCACGATTACTTATTATTGCCTTGTTTGTTTTTATAGCGAACAAAACTAACTGGAACTATCTTTTTCCGGCCGTTAATTTTACCCCGCTTATTAAAATGTCGATTGGTTTTATTATTGGTGTTGCCTGGGTCACAATTGATTTTTCTTTTAAGCGCATTTCGGGCCGAAGTGTTCTCTCGGCTCTCTTGGGTATTTTTATCGGTTTATTGGTAAACCGGCTTTTTATTTCGGTTGTTTCACTTCTTCCTATTTCAGAACACTCTATAGAGATGCTGGGTATTTTTATGGGTTTTGGTTTAGCGTATTTGGGAGCGGTGATTATTTTAAGAGGGCAGCAGGAATTTAGTTTTATTATTCCTTTCGTGAATCTGCAGACCAAAGAAGTTAAGGGTGAAGCAATTTATTTGGATACGAGCGTTATTATCGATGGCCGTATCGCAGACATGTGTGAGACAAGCTTTTTTGCCGGCACCCGGCTTTATGTACCCCGATTTGTTTTAAAAGAACTGCAGCTCATCGCTGATTCTTCTGACTCGATGAAGCGAAGCCGCGGCCGAAGAGGTCTTGATGTTTTAAACCGTATCAAGTCCAGCACAAAAGCCCAAGTTAAAATCAGTGAAATGGATTTTAGAGATATTTCCCAAGTGGACGCGAAGCTAGTCAAGTTAGCTCGTGCCACCGGTGGTAAGGTTTTTACCAACGATTACAACCTCAATAAAGTGGCGGCTCTTCAAGGTGTTGAAGTTTTGAATATTAATGATTTGGCAAATACCTTAAAGCCTGTCATGGCGCCGGGTGAAACCCTCTCGGTCAAAGTTATTAAAGAAGGAAAAGAAGCGGATCAGGGCGTCGCGTATCTGGATGATGGCACCATGATAGTTGTCGATAACGCGCGGCCATTTATCGGTAAAAATGTGGAGGTTGCCGTTTCAAGTGTACTCCAAACGTCGGCAGGCCGCATGATTTTTGCGAAGTTGGCCAGCGGAAAATGATTTCAGTATCCTGTCTAATACCGGCAGCAGGTTTGGGTCAAAGATTTCGCGAGTCAAAGAAAGGACTCCCCCCTAAGCTTGATCTTCCGCTTGGAGGTAAAAAGCTTCTCGAGAAAACGCTTGCACCGTTCCTAGAGTCGCCTTACGTGAAAGAAATCATTTTAGCAGTTCCGCGGGGGTCTAAATTCACTTTCAAAAAACGTCTTGAAAACTCAGCTTCTAAAACTATTAAGATAGTGGAGGGTGGGTTGAGGCGTACGGATTCGGTTTATGAGGCGCTCCGCCATGTTAACCCAAAAATTTCTTGGGTTATTGTTCACGATGGAGCCAGACCCTTACTTGATAAAGGGATGCTCAGCGCTTTTTTAAAAGATTTACCAAAAAAGAAAGCTTTGATTGTAGCGCGACCTGTCGCACCGACTCTAAAACTAGCAAAGGCTAGAAGTATTCAGAAGACAGTGCCGCGCCGGGATATGTGGGAAGCCGAAACACCCCAGGGGTTTAGTAAGGCGGGATTAAAAAAGGCTTATCAGAATTATTTTAAAAAACCGTTTGAAGCGACTGATGAAGCTTCATTGCTTGAAGCTGCGGGTGAGAAAGTTTTTCTTTTTAAAAATGAAAAACCGAATCTTAAAATTACGACTTTCTCTGATTATAAAATAGCAAAAAGAATTTCAGGAGATTTGTCGCTAGTGAAAGCGGGAATTGGATTTGATATTCACCGTCTAGAGCCCGGGCGTCCTTGTTATTTGGGGGGCATCCGGATTCCTTTTCGAAAAGGACCCTTAGGCCACTCGGATGGGGACCCTGTTTTACACGCGTTAAGTGACGCGATGCTGGGCGCTCTCGCTTTAGGAGATATCGGAGAACACTTCCCGGACTCATCTTCTAAAACTCGGGGAATGCGGAGCACTAAGATTTTAAAAAAAGTAGCAGACCTTGTTAAAGAAAAAGGGTATGAATTGGCTCATGCCGATTTAAATGTTATTTTAGAAAAACCAAAACTTGGAAGCTACAAGATAAAAATGAGAGAAAAAATGGCAAGCATTTTAAATGTTCCTTTAAAACGAATTAGCTTAAAGGCAAGGACAGCCGAAGGCCTTGGTGATATCGGCCGGGGTGAGGCCGTGTCTTCCCAGGCAATTGTTACTTTGAAGGAGCTTGATTAATGACACGTGTCCGCTTTGCTCCCTCACCAACGGGCTATATTCATATCGGGAATGCCAGAACCGCTTTGTTTAATTATCTATACGCTAAACATACGGGCGGTGAGTTCTGTCTTCGTATTGAAGATACAGACCGCGAAAGGTCAAAACCGGAATATGAAGAGGCTCTTAAAAAAGATCTTGATTGGCTTGGGGTTCACTGGGATGGGGAAGTAGTAAGGCAATCCGCGAGAGGCGCTATTTACCGAGCCTCACTTGATCAATTGAAAGCTCAAGGGGACGTTTACCCCTGTTTTTGCACCCCTGAGGAGCTCGATTCCAAGAGACAGCGGACCTTAAAAGAAAAGCGGCCACCGCGTTATGACGGCACCTGCCGAAAATTATCAACCGAAGAGGCTGGAGAAAAAATTAAAGAAGGTCTGAGTTTTACTTACCGTTTTAAAATCAAAGATCCTTTGGTGGAGTTCCACGATCTCATTAAAGGTAAGATCTCAGTTAATTTAGATGATATGGTGGGCGACTTTGTAGTTGCCCGCGGGGACGGAAGCCCCATTTTTCATTTGGCAGTCTGTGTGGATGATGCCGAGATGGAAATCACTCATGTCGTTCGAGGTGAGGATCATTTATCAAACACGCCGCGGCACATTTTGATCTTTAAAGCGCTCGGTAAACCGGTGCCCCAATTTGCTCACATGCCTCTTATTTTAGGGGAGGATGGAAAACCCTTGAGTAAGCGGCTCGGAGATTTTTCTTTAAAAGCTTTTAGAGAAAAAGGTGTCTTGCCCGAGGGGCTTCTTAACTACATGGCGCTTTTAGGATGGTCAAGCGGGGATGATAAGGAAATTTTTACCTTTGATGAATTGGCCAAAGCCTTCTCGATCGAAAAAATTAATACTTCACCCGCGCGTTTTAATTCTGAAAAACTACGCTGGGTAATGCATGAGCATTTTGGGAAAGTTTCGGACGATATCTTGTCTCAAAAAACAAAGCCATTTATCAAGTCGGATGCCGGCTCGCTTTATGACGAGGCCGGTATTAAAGAAAGACTTGTTTTCTTAAAAGATTCGGCCGCTACTTTCGAAGAGTTGGGTTCGCGATTTGATATCGTTTTTGGTCCGGCCGGGGAACCTGAGCTTGACGGAGAAGCGCTTAGCTACGTCAAAGATGATTCGTTTCCTAAATTACTTAAGACGGTAAAAGAAACAGCTCAAAATTCGAAGGAAAAATATCTGGCAGATATTAACGTTTATAAAGAGGCTTTAAAACCTCTCGGGCTTAAGGGTCCCAAGCTTTTTAAACCGATCCGGCTTGTTTTAACGGGTTCTTTGCATGGACCGGAACTTAAATTATTATTACCTCTAATTCCAAGGGAATTAGTTTTACGAAGAATTGAAAAACTCGAAAAGAAATTGGAACAGTAAGGAATTATGGAAAAAGAAGAGCTTTATTTTTTTAATACTTATTCAGGCGAAAAAGAAAAATTTGAACCATTAAAAGGGCGTAAGGTCAGTTACTACGCCTGCGGTCCTACGGTCTATGATTATGCTCATATCGGAAATTTCAGAGCTTATATTTTTGAGGATCTTCTTTTAAGAGTGCTGAAGTGGGCAGGCTATAATGTCAAACAGGTGATGAATATTACCGACGTTGATGATAAGACAATAGCAGGCTCCATAAAAGAAGGCGTTTCCTTGGGTGAATATACTCAAAAATATACGGATGATTTTTTTGAAGATTTAAAGGCGCTTCGCATCACGCCTGCGGCCGAATATCCCCGGGCAACTAACTATATTTCTCAGATGATTAAAATTATCAAAAAATTAATCAAAAAAGATCTGGCTTATGTTGGTGAAGACGGCTCTGTTTATTACCGGGTTTCTAATTTCCCCGATTACGGAAAACTTTCCAAAAAAGATTTGGAAGCCAATGTGGCGGGGGCCCGAGTGAGTCAGGATGAATATGAAA
This sequence comes from uncultured bacterium, assembly GCA_964562805.1. Taxonomy (GTDB): domain Bacteria; phylum Omnitrophota; class Omnitrophia; order Omnitrophales; family CAZLUT01; genus CAZLUT01. The sequence continues at coordinate 17,883 of CAZLUT010000007.1, forward strand.
AAGAAACTGCTCAGGATTTTGCTCTATGGAAAAAGAAAAAAGAAGAGAATGAACCCAGCTGGCCTTCTCCCTGGGGCGAGGGACGCCCGGGCTGGCATATTGAGTGTACGGCGATGTCAACGGAGCTTCTAGGAGAGCAAATCGATATTCATACGGGCGGTGAGGATAATATTTTTCCCCATCATGAGAATGAGATTGCCCAGTCCGAAGGTTATACGGACAAAAAATTTGTTAAGCATTGGATGCATTGCCGCTTTCTTTTGGTGAATGGTGAAAAGATGTCAAAGTCGAAAGGCAATTTTTATACCGTAAGAGATCTGATTAAGGGCGAGCACGACCCGCTTGCAATCCGTTACCTGCTTTTGATTCATAATTACCGGCATCCGCTTAATTTTACTCTAGAAGGTTTAAAGGGAGCGAGTGAGGCGATCACGCGCTTAAAGAATTTCTGGACGCGCCTTGAGAAATATTCGGCCAAAGATGTGCGGCCTCAGGATGATTTACTTGATATGTTTCAGGAACAATTTCGTAAGGGTCTGAGAGACGATTTGAATATCGCTCACTCAGTGGCGGCTATTTTTGAATGCTTGAATGAAGCTAATAAAAAAATGGATCGTAATGGTCTTACGCTCAGCGAGAAGAAATCACTTCTTAAGTTTTTAGAAGAGGCTGATTCGATTCTTGATTGTATGAGACCGGAGACGGTTGAAGTTCCTCAGGAAATCACGGGGCTGGTAGAAGCCCGTAAGGCAGCCCGAGAAAATAAAAATTTTGAAGAGGCTGATCGTCTGCGTGATGAAATTATAGAAAAAGGCTTTATCTTAGAAGACACTCCGGGGGGAGTTGAGGTAAAGAAGAAATGAAAACACAAAACACAGAACCCAAAACACAAGCAAAACACAAAACACAGAACCCAAGACACAAAAAACGGTTTGTGCTTTGTGGTTTGTTTATTGTTTGTGCTTTGTAATTTGTGCTTTGTGGTTTGGTTAAAAAGGTAACAAAATGACTAAGAAAAAGGCGAAAGCGTTGCTTATCACTTTCGAAGGTGGAGACAAATGCGGGAAGAGTACGCAAATATCTCTCTTGGGCAAACGGCTTAAGAAAGAGAAGATTCCTTTTAAAGTATTAAGAGAGCCCGGGTTTACACCTTTGGGCGAGAAGATTAGAAATATTTTGCTTCATAGCAAAGATTACGAATTAAGTTCTTTTGTTGAGTTTCAGCTTTTTACGACAGCCCGGCGTAAGTTGGTTGAGGATGTTGTAGTGCCTTTCTTAAAAAACAAAAAAGGAGTCCTGATCCTAGACCGTTTTTATGATTCAACTTATGTATATCAGGGAAGTGCCGGCAGTCTCGATATGAAACGTCACGCGGCTTATGAAAAGGAGTCCCGAATGGGGCTGGTGCCTGATATTACTTTTTTATTAGACCTTCCTCTCAAAGAGGCCAGGAAACGTCAAACGACAAAAAAAGACCGGATGGAAAGAAAATCCAAAGCCTATCACGAGAAAGTAAGGAAAGGATACTTGAAGCTTGCGCGTCAAAATAAAAAACGTTTCAAAGTGCTTAATGGAGCCGGATCGATTTCAAAAATTCATGAATCAATTTGGAGCGCCGTGGAGAAGAGTGTTGGTTAGTTCTACCTCATTTTTATTGCCGGAAGAACTTAAAGAGGGTTTCCGTACTGTTATTAAAAAGAGACGTTTCCCGCACGCTCTTTTAATGTATGGACCCAAAGGGATAGGGGTTAAAGAGCTTGCTTTAGCCTTAGCTGAGTCTTTACTTTGTGATGAGGAAAAAATTTTGGAGCCGTGTGATTGCCGAAACTGCAAGCGCATTCGTGAATCGAATCATCCTGATGTTAAGGTGTTCGAATGTACTGAGGCGGCCAGTATCAAGGTAGCTCAAATCCGGGAGCTTATCGGCTGGGCAAGGTTTCATCCTCTTGAGTCCGGAAAGAAAATTCTGATTATGGAAGAAGTTGAGAAGCTAAGCGATAGTGCCTTAAATGCCTTCTTGAAGCTCTTGGAGGAGCCGCCCCCATCGACTAGTCTTATCCTTTTAGCCGAAAACCCGGTGGAATTAAAGCCCACGCTTCTTTCTCGCTGTTTTCGGGTGAGATTGCCCGCTGTCTCTGCTGGCAATATTCAGGAATCTTTGGTTAAAGAGGGTGCCTCACATGACGAGGCTCACTATATCAGCTTGCTTGCCAAGGGGATTCCGGCTCGCGCTCAGGAGCTTTTAGAAGAAGATGTGTTCGCTTCAGACGAAAAAAGATTAAAAGCTCTTTTGAGCCATTATTCTTACGAAATGGTAGAAGAGGGGCTGGGTAGTTTGAGTAAATCGTCCAACGCCGAAGCCAAGCGGAAAGTTATTTTTGAATATTTAAGGGTCGCCCAAATTTTTCTTCGGGATACTTTGATCTATACGGAAAAAGGCGAGAAGAGCGAAGACTCTCTTTTTTTTAAAAACAGAAAAGAATGGATACGAAACTATAGCCTTGGACAAACGGGCCATGATCTTTGTGATAAAATCAACCGGCTTGAAATAGTTCGTGCCGATCTTGAACGCTATGCCAACCCGAAGCTGGCCATTATGGCGATTACAGAAACAATAGGGGAGCCTTTACTGGGAGATTAGAATGACAAAAAAGACTTATTTTACAACTCCGATTTATTACGTTAATGATAAGCCGCATATTGGGCATGCCTATACGAATATTTTGGCTGACGCCTTAACACGGCTTCACCGGTTTTTGGGCGAAGAAGTATTTTTCTTAACAGGCACCGACGAGCATGGTGAGAAGATAGCCAAGTCAGCCGAAGCCAAAAAAGTCCCTATCATGGATTTTATCAATCCTCACGTAGAGCGTTTTAAAGAGTTGTGGAAAGTTTTAGATACCGAGTATGACGGTTTTATCCGGACCACTGACCCTGAGCATGAACGGATTGTTCAAAGGATTGTTGAAGATTTGTATGACAAGGGAGATATTTACAAAGGAAAATATGTCGGCTGGTATTCCGTCAGAAGTGAAACCTTTTACACTGAAGATGAGCTGATTGACGGCAAGTGTCCCGATACGGGAGGGGACATTCAGAGAATTGAAGAAGAGAATTATTTCTTTAAACTTTCAAAGTATCAAAAATGGCTCATCGAAAAGATTCAAACCGAACCCAAATTTATTTGCCCTGAGACCCGCCGGCGTGAAGTCTTCCGTTTTCTTGAAAACCCTTTGGAAGATCTTTGCATCTCGCGCCCTAAGAGCCGGATGCATTGGGGAATTCCACTGCCCTTTGATCCGAATTATGTTATTTATGTCTGGTTTGACGCCTTGGTGAATTACATTTCAGCCCCCGGCTATACCGAGGATGATAAAAAGTTTAAGTCTCTTTGGCCGGCCGATTGTCATTTGGTAGGGAAAGATATCTTGAGACATCACGCGGTCTATTGGCCCATCATGCTTCAAGCGATGGGTGTTGAGTGCCCTAAAAAAGTTTACGCCCATGGCTGGTGGGTAATGGGTGGTGAGAAAATGTCCAAATCCAAAGGGAATATTGTGGATCCGATATTGCTTTCAGAAAAATACGGGAGTGATACGGTTCGCTACTACGTCTTAAAAGAAGTCCAATTGGGCGCTGACGGAGCCTTTTCTGAAGACCTTCTTCGCGAGAGATTTGAAAAAGAATTGGCGAATGATTTGGGCAACTTAGTTCACCGAAGCTTTTCGATGCTTGAGAAGTATTTTGAAGGAGTCGTCCAGGGGCCGGCCGAAGACTATGACTATCTCTTAAAGGATCTTTGCGGAAAGTTAGCTGAAAACATTCCGGACTTAGCCCGTGATTACAATATCAGAGGAATCTTAGAAGAGATTTGGAAAATTGTTTTGGCGGCTAATAAATCGGTGGAAGACAGAAAGCCTTGGGCGCTTGCTAAAGACCCGGCCCAGAAAGAGTTTCTCGGAAGTTTCTTGTATGAACTTTTAGAGACGATCCGCTTGCTCGGTATTTTTCTTTCACCTTTCATGCCAAAGACGAGCCGGAAGATCTGCGATCTTTTTTCTGAGAAGGCGCCGCTTGCTTTAAAAACCCATGGCAAGTTTGGCAGATTGAAGCCCGGTGTGACTCTTAAAAGAGGCGAACCTTTATTTCCCAAAAAAGAGGAGTAGTCTTTTGCTCCTAGTCGACACCCACTGTCATTTAGATTTTCCCGAGTACGAAGAGAGTGAAGCTGATGTTGTTGAAAGAGCTAAGCAGGCCGGAGTCGGCTCAATGCTTACCATCGGAATCAATCAGGAAAGTTCTCGGCGTGCCATTGAATTGAGCCGGCAATTCCCTGAAGTATATGCTGCCATCGGCATTCATCCACACGACGCGGCTAAGGCAACTGATCATGATTTTGAAGTTTTTGAGCGGCTTTTAGAAAAAGAGGATGTGGTGGCACTCGGCGAGACAGGACTGGACTTTTATTATGAAAATTCTCCCAAAGAAACCCAAATCAAAGTTTTAAAGCGCTTTCTTGAAATGTCAAAAATTAAAAATCTGCCTTATATTTTTCATGTTAGAGACGCTTTTTCCGAGTTTTTTGAGGTAATGAAAAAATATGAATCAAGGAATTTACGGGGAGTGATGCATTGTTTCTCAGGCGGTGAAGCCGAAGCTGAGGAAGCTCTTCGGCACGGACTTTTAATATCTTTTACCGGCATCTTAACTTTTAAAAAATCAGATCAGGTAAGGGAAGTCGCTAAAGCGATTCCGCTGGATAAGATCCTGCTCGAAACAGACTCGCCGTTTTTGGCACCTCAAAGTCATCGGGGAAAAACTAATGAACCTTCCTTCTTACCCGAAATTGCTGAGGTTCTAGCAGAAGTTAAAGGTGTGACGACAGAAGAGGTGGCGGAAGTGACAACGGAGAATTGCAGAAAATTATTTGGATTTCCGAAGGAGTAAAAACACAAAACACAGAACACAAAACACAGACAAAACACAGAACCCAAAACACAAAACACAAATTTACTATTTGTAGTTTGTTGTTTGTGCTTTTTTTGTGATTTGTGCTTTGTGCTTTGTGCTTTGTGCTTTAATTATAAAATTTTGAAATAAAACTATGAACGAAGAAAACAAAATACAACCTCAACCAGCGCCCGAACCGAAAAAGCCCGGTTTCTGGCGTACGGTCTGGCATCTCAAGCTCTATATCATTTTAGCTATTTTTTTGAGCGGTCTTTTTATTGTCGGGAATCTTTCCGAAGAAGCTGTCAAAGAAAAACAAAAAGCCAAAGAGCAGACAGTTAAAGTTCAAGAAAAGCTCAAGCAAGCGCAAACAGCCTTTGAAGAAGAGGTTAAAGAAAAAGGTTCTGCCGCGAAATATTTTGAAAAAAATCCACGACAAGCTCAGCTTTTTGGCTATGCGACACTTTTGCTTTTTGCTCTTTTCTTATATGGATTATGGATTGATGTCTGGTGTTTGATTAGAAAATCCCGGGGCCAACCTGTTCTTCAAACCTTGGACTTTATCGAGGCGCCCAAATGGCAGGTGCTCGATGTTTTTAAAGTCATGATCCTCTTTTTGTTTTTCTCCGTTTTTCTCGCGGCAATAGGGGAGGTGGCAGGGAGGATTTGGCCCACCATTTTTAATGATAATGGCAAACTTATTCTTCACGGCACTATTTCCGACTTAATTGTTCTTTTTCTCGTGCTTTATTTTTCAAAAGTTAAATACGGTCAATCATTTTTCAAAATCCAAATCCGCAAAGAAAATTTATGGAAAGATATAGGCATCGGTTTTGCCGCTTACGTAGCGCTTTTTCCGATCGTAATTGCCTTGCTTGCGATATTAATTTGGATCACAAGTATGATGCAGTATGAACCCCCGCCCCACAAACTAGTTGAAGTTTTTATCGAAGAATCGAAGCAAAATCCTATTATTTATATTTATGGCATTATCCTGGCAAGTTTCATCGGTCCGATGATAGAAGAGATATTTTTTCGCGGCTTTTTCTATTCAGCGCTTCGTAAGAGTTACGCGGCCATACCTTCGGCGTTGGTGACAGCTGTTTTTTTTGGTCTCCTGCATCAATCGGCTTTTGCTTTTGTGCCTATTTTTGTTTTAAGTCTATTTTTAACTTATCTTTACGAAAAAAGGAAAAGCATTGTAGCGCCTATCGCGTTTCATGTTTTTCATAACGTGCTTTTCTTGGGTTATTTCGTACTCATGAAAGAAAGCTTTTTGGATAAATTTTTACATTGAGCATGATTCAATCTCTTATCTTCTGGATTATTGTTATCTTGTTCACCGTCTCGATGCATGAGCTCGCTCATGGCGCTGTAGCTTACTTGAGAGGGGATAATACGGCTTTTAAGGCGGGCCGCTTGACACTTAATCCCCTGAAACATATCGATCCTTTTTGGACGGTGCTTTTACCCGCACTCCTTTTCTTTTCAACCGGAGGGCGTTTCGCGATTGGGATGGCAAAACCGGTTCCTGTTAATTTCAGCAACTTAAAATCTCCGCGCATTGATAGTGTCTTAGTGGCTATTGCAGGTCCTGCGATGAATTTGCTCCTAGCGAGCATTCTCACACTCTTCTGGCGTTTAACTAATTTTGAACCCTTGCTGTATGCGGTTTATTTTAATTTGGCACTGATGGTTTTTAATATGATTCCTATTCCGCCGCTTGATGGGTCGCGTTTAATTTCCGCCGTACTTCCGCGGAAAATACTCTACCACTATTTTAAGTTGGAACGGTTTGGATTTTTGATTATTTTTGTCCTTTATTTTTTGGGAATTCTTTGGAAAATCGTTATTCCTCCAATGAATTTTTTTGCCGTGCTGTTGGATATACCAAAGTTGGTGATTGGATGAAAATGAAAAACACAAAACACAGAACACAAAACACAAGCAAAACACAGAACCCAAAACACAAATTTACTGTTTGTGCTTTGTTGTTTGTAGTTTGTGCTTTTTTTGTGGTTTGTTCTTTGTGCTTTGTGGTTTAGGAGAGATATGAAGACAATTGAATTAAAAGAAGACAAGCTGCTCATTCTCGATCAAACCAAGCTTCCCCGGAAGAAGCAGGTTTTAAAGATCCGTTCCACCACGGCACTTATTCAGGCGGTCAAGCGTCTTTCGGTAAGAGGAGCGCCTTTGATCGGAGTGGCGGGCGCTTACGGGTTAGTTATTGCCTCTCGTGAAATTAAAACAAAGGATTTTGAATCTTTTTTAAAGCAATTTCTACTCAAGGCCCGCTTGGTTGCAGGAGCAAGACCAACGGCCGTTAATCTCAACTGGGCTGTTACAAGGATCTTGAGACTTGTTTTTGAGAAAGCAGTTACTGTAGAGGCTGCCAAAAAAATAATCTTGGATGAAGCAATCCGCATTCATAAAGAAGATAAGGAGCTTTGTCTCGGGATCGGTAAGGCAGGACTCGGTCTCGTCAAAAAGGGAGATTCTATCTTAACTTATTGTAATGCGGGCGCTTTGGCTACGGGCGGTATTGGAACAGCCCTCGCACCTCTTTATTTGGCAAAGAAAAAGGGAATTAAGTTCCATGTTTTTGTGCCTGAAACAAGGCCTTTACTTCAAGGGGCACGGCTTACCGCGTGGGAATTGGCTGAAGCCGGAATTCCTTACACTTTAATTGGGGACGGAATGATTGGGACTCTTATGGCTGCTGGCCGCATTAAAAAAGTGATTACAGGAGCTGATCGTATTGCTTCAAACGGAGACGCTGCCAACAAGATCGGCACCTATTCGGCCGCTGTTTTGGCGGCGCACCACAAAGTTCCTTTTTATATCGCAGCCCCTTTTTCGACTTTTGATTTAAATTGTAAGAATGGAGACGAAATTCCTATTGAGGAAAGAGAGCAAGATGAGGTTAGGGGATTTGGAAAATTCCAGTGGGCGCCGGGAAAATCAAAAACTTATAATCCGGCTTTTGATGTAACGCCGGCGAAACTGATAAAAGGATTTATTACGGATAAGGGAATAATCAAACCACCCTACAAAAACTCGCTTAAGCGAGTTTTTAGATGAAAATCACAAATCCCAATACACAAATTACAAACAAATTTAAATGAACAATAAACAAACCTTTTCGTTTCGAATTTTTAATTTTGTTATTGTATATTGTTTGTAATTTGGAATTTGTATATTGGAATTTAAAGAGGAAAACATGAACAAGATAACTAACGAGGAAGATTTTATAAAGTTTGTGAAACAAGTTACTCGTTCTCCACGTTCACCCTTCGGTATTGGAGATGACGCGGCTATATTGCCCAAAACAAAAGGCGAGTCGGTTATCGCGACTGATTTTATTGTTGAAGGAATTGATTTTAGAAAAAAAGAAAGCCTCAAGCTTGTTGCACGGAAAGCCCTTGCTATTAACCTGAGTGACTTAGCTGCTATGGGGGCAGAGCCCAAGAGTGCTTTGCTCTATATCGGTTTCCCCAAAAACGTTACTAAAGCCGAGTGGAAACATTTTTTCCAGGGTTGGAACGCCTTAGCGCGCCAGTATAAAATATCTCTCATCGGAGGCGATGTTTCCCGCTCGCCTCAGTGGATGGTTGGCGCTGTTTTAATAGGAGAAGTCACGAGAGGTAAGTCGTGGGAGCGTTCCGGAGCCCGCGCGGGCGATTCGCTTTGGGTTACGGGTACTTTAGGCGGCTCACTCATTAAAAAACATCTCGCTTTTACTCCGAGAGTTAAAGAGGCGCTGTTTCTTAAAAAGAATTTCCCTATTTCTTCCTGTATTGATCTTTCGGATGGCTTGGCGCAGGATTTGAACCGGCTTTTGAAAGCATCCCGAAAAGGCATCCACCTTGAATTATGTAAACTCCCGGCCTCAAAAGACTCTTGGGCGATTACCAAAAAAACTCGCAGAAGCATTTTGGAACATATTTTTACGGATGGGGAAGATTTTGAATTACTTTTTACATTAGCGCCCCGCCATGAAAAGAAGCTGCTAACCTCATGGAAACGGCAATTTAAAAATGTAATGTTAACAAAGATTGGTAAAATCACGAAAACACGTAAAATCCATTGCACGGCCGAAAGAAAGAAAATTATTTTATCAAAAAGATTTTGGAAAGGGTTTGATCACGTTCGATGAGAGAAGTTATTACTGATTCCGAGGCGAAGACTAGAGTTCTTGCCTCTCGATTTGTTAAAACCTTAAAGCCCGGCGATACTATTGCTTTAACAGGTACGCTCGGGAGCGGTAAGACCACCTTTGTTAAAGGTGTAGCCGAAGGACTATGCGTTAAAGAGTTTGTTAAAAGCCCCACTTTTAATTTATTGCATATTTATAAAGGAAAACTTCCGCTTTATCATTTTGATTTTTATCGTTTGGAAAAAGGGGAAGGCAGTGACTTGGGATTTGAAGAATATCTGGACGATTCGGACGGTATCGCGATTGTTGAATGGGCAGAAAAAATGAAAAGTGAACTTCCCAAAAAGACTAAATGGGTGAAATTAAGTTATGTATCGGAGACAAAGAGAAAAATAAAGATGTTATGAAAACACAGAATCTAAGCAAAACACAAAGCACAAACAACAAACCACAAACAATAAACAAAGCACAAAGCACAAACCGTTTTTTGTGTTTTGGGTTCTGGGTTTTGTGTTTTGTTTGTGTTTTGGGTTCTGTGTTTTGTGTTTTAAAGAAGGTATTATGAATAAAAAATTATTAAATGAATATATTTTAGCTGTTGATACTTCTTCACCAACCCTCTCCATAGCTTTATGGAAAGGCGATAAGTATCTTGGCGGCAAAAATTTATCGGGCCCTAAGGGCGCTTCACATGCGTTTACCCATGAGCTTGATAAGCTTTTGAAGAAACACAAGGTTCCGGTGGGGAGTCTTGGGGTTGCCGGTTTTGGCCTGGGCCCCGGCTCTTATACAGGCCTCAGGATAGGCCTCGCTTCTTTAAAGGGTTTATTGATAGGTATTCCCGGGTTGCGTGCTCTTGGTTTTTCGAGTTTGGATCTGATCGCTTCAGGCATTAAAAAGCCTTTGATCGGTGTTTTGGTGGACGCCAGGCGCGAGAGGATCTATGCCAACTTTTACCGGAGAGAAAAAAATACCCTGAAACATCTTTTTCCAAAACCTTTATTGCTCCCCAGTGATGATGTTATTAAAAAAATAAAAGATGTTAGCCGGGGCGAAAAAATATTTTTAACGGGAGATGCCTTTAAGCGGTACGGCGAAAAAATTAAAGCGGTGAAAAATTCTGAATGCTTAACAGCAAATTTTTGGTATCCTAAGGCAAGGAATGCGCTGCATTTAATCCACCATGAAGCGCACGGGAAGAATTGGTTAAAACTGCGGGACATTCGGCCTCTTTATATGCGGCCGTCAGAAGCAGAAGAAAAATGGGGAATTTGTTACGATGAGCGTGATCTCGAATTCTAAAATTAATTTACAAAGCGCTGTTTCGAGTTGGCTCGAGATTAATCTGAATCATCTTAAGAATAATCTTCAGTATTTAAAATCCAAGGTTGGTTCCGGCACAGGTGTTTTGGCTGTCGTTAAAGCCAATGCCTACGGGCATGATCTGGTGCGATGCGCAAAAGCTCTTGAGCCCAGCGTTGAATACTTGGGTGTGAGTGACCTTAAGGAAGCAATCGATCTGAGAGAAGCCGGTATTCAAAAACCCATTTTGATTTTTGGTTTTGTAAGCGCATCCGAAATTCCGGCTTTGATCGGCTATGACCTAACGGCAACGCTATCTGATATTACCCAAGCGGAAAACCTGAATCATTCACTCGAAAAGTCAGGTTATGACCGCAAGTTGAAAGTTCACGTCAAAGTTGATACGGGGATGAGCCGGCTTGGTTTGTCGCACCGTTTTGCTACTGATGAAGTTCTCAAAATATTTGAAATGAAATATCTGGATCTCGAAGGGATTTTTACGCACTTGGCTGTGGCGGATAAGAAGGAAGATCCTTTTACGTTTAAACAATTGGAACGGTTTCAAATCCTACTTGATCAATTGAGTCAGTCGGGCCTGTCTTTCCGCTGGCGCCACGCGGCCAATAGCGGCGGGATCATGAATTTTAGATCATCCCATTTTAATCTGGTACGGCCGGGCCTTGCTCTCTACGGACTTTTTGATGAGGAAAGCGAAGAGTCTGCCTTTAAGCCGGTTTTAAGTTGGAAGAGCCGCGTTCGTCTTATCAAAAGAATTAAACCGGGAGACTCTGTTAGCTATGGCCGGCTGAGTGTGGCCGAAGAGCCGATGCGGATCGGCGTTGTCCCTGTGGGTTATAGTCATGGATATCCAACAAGCGCCTCTTTAAAGGCGCATGTCCTGATTAATGGACGGGTTTTTCCGATCCTGGGGCAAGTTTGTATGGATTATATAGTTGTTGATTTAGGGCTTGAGGAAGATATCAAAGAAGGCGACCCTGTTGTTTTAATCGGCAGTTCGGGTGAGCGTACGATTACAGCGACCGGGCTTTCAAAGTGGGCGGGAACCATTCCTTATGAGATCGTAACAAGACTACCTTCTTCACTTCCCAGAATTTTTAGCGAGTAATATTACTATGGCAAATTTAGAATTTTATTTTAATCATCATGCGAGCCTGGGCTCCACTAATGATGAGGCAATTCGTCTTGCCCGTAACGGTGAAAAAGAAGGGGCTGTTATTACGGCTGACTTTCAAGCCAAAGGGCGGGGAAGAGAAGAGAGGGTTTGGCAATCATCCAAAGGAAAAGATTTGCTCATTAGTTTTTTATTGAGACCCCATTTGCCGATCAATCAGACCCCCGGAATTACTTTGATGGCGGCGGGTGCAGTGCAGGATGCGCTGGATCATTTCAAGATTAATTCAGAAATCAAAAAGCCAAATGATGTTTTGGTGTATGGCAAGAAGATTGCGGGAATTTTGACTGAAACCCAATCTCAAGGCGAAGAGACCTTGTGGTGTGTCGTGGGAGTCGGGCTTAATGTTAATTCTGAGGGAGGCGACATTCCTAATGAGGCTATTTCGATGCATATGATCCTAGGTAAGGATGTGCCTTTAGATGAAGTTAAGAACCAATTAACCGAATCTTTTAAGAACAGATATCAGAACTATTTGGGGTATTCAGAATGAACGTCTGTATTGATATTGGAAACAGCTATACTCAGATAGGCTTCTTTCGAAATAACAAGATGAGGGGTCATGGAAGCTTGGAATCTGGTAAATTCCCAAAATATCTCCAAAAATTGGTTAAAAGTGGGAGACTTAGGTCAAAAAACGTTGTAATTTCATCAGTTAGCCCCAAAAACCTCTCGAAAGTTAAGCAGATTTTAGCCAAAAATGGGGGTTCTAAGCCAAAAATTATCTCGATTTCAGGCCTAAGCGGCATCAAATACCGCTATAAGGACCCAAAAAAGCTTGGTTTAGACCGTGCTATCAATGCTTATGGTGCTTTTTATCTCTTAAAAGGTGATTGCCTCGTGGCAGATTTTGGGACAGCGCTCACTATTGACTTTGTATCTCGGCGCGGTGTCTTTGAGGGTGGTCGTATCTTACCGGGACTCGAACCCGCTTTGGCCAGCCTTTCCGAAAAGACCGCACTTTTACCCAAAGTGGGCCTCAAAGGACCAGCTCCTTTACCGGGCACTTCAACAGAAACTTGTATGAGGGGCGGGATCGTCAAAGGTTATGCTGCAATGCTCGCGGGATTAAGGGAAGAGTTCAAAAAGAAGTATCGATTGAAGTCTTGTGAGATCGTGATTACAGGAGGTCATACCGAAGCCATCACACCGCACCTGAAAGGTGTGAAAGGTGTGATTATCGATCCGCAGTTTACCCTACGAAGCCTCAATTTTTATCTGGCTACCCATAGTAGATAAACCACAAAGCACAAAGAACAAACCACAAACAGTAAATTTGTGTTGTCCCACCACAAGGGCGGGCGTCTCGCAAGGAAACTTATTGAACCACGCCAAAGCGTATACGAGTTCTGTGTTTTGTGTTTTGCTTGTGTTTTGTGTTCTGTGTTTTGTGTTTTTTTGCTTTTTCCCTTTAAGTCTTCTCCTTTATCGTCGATAATATAATCTGATGAAATACAAAGCTACAGCTGCCGGGCAGCGTAAACTCAAGAGTGTCTTTATTCACCGCCCACTTCAGAGGGAGTTTACCATGTTGATGGTAATCATCCTCATGATCGCAACACTTCTCACAGGTGTTGTCATTCATCTCACAATTCAAGAAATTGTTACCGGCAACGTAGGCGGAATGGGAGCAACAGTAGGCGCTTATGAGTTTCTCTCAGAAATTAATCAAAAGCTTTTAGTTCGTGTTTTTGCCGTTCTTTTTGTAACGGTTCTTATCGCCATTATGGCGGGGGTCTTTTTCTTACACCGAGTCGCAGGACCCATTTACCGTATTCGGGTTACCCTTAGACAATTAGCCGATTCCAAGGTTCCGGCGCGCAATGTTAAGTTGCGTCATGGAGACTTTTTTCAGGAGGTTGCCGTAGAGCTTAATCATGTGATTGAGAATATGCGCAAAGATCATCCGGAGCGGATTGTTCATAAGGAGAAAAAAGAAGAGACGACGCCAGAGACAAGTTCCTAGTTCGATCTTAATCCTTCACTGCTTTCTAGAAATTTCTTGATATGCTTCGGGTATATCCTCTCTGCTCAAACAGTGCGTCCCTTGCTTATAAAATGTACTGAAGGAACCAAGGCCCGCAAACTCGCAGCCGAGGATACACCTCTCAGCATATCTGGTGCCCTAGTCTCTGGCTTTAAAAGACAATGACCCCACCCCCATAGCCCCCTTATTTTTTACTTGAAAAAATAAGGCCGTTGAATACAATTTTCTTCCTTTTGGCACTCGATCCAGAAGAGTGCCAGATACAAAGTTATTACTTATTAGTAAATAATAAGGGCTAGAGAATTTCAGTCCTTAGAACTTTACGCTGAAACAGGAGGAAACATGGCAAAACAAATTCTTTTTAGCGAAGAAGCCCGCCGGTCAATTCTAAGCGGTGTGGATCAGCTCGCTAACGCAGTAAAAGTGACGTTGGGTCCCAAAGGACGCAATGTTGTTATTGATAAAAAATTCGGTTCTCCAACCGTAACCAAAGACGGTGTAACCGTTGCAAAAGAAATCGACCTCGAATGTCCTTATGAAAATATGGGCGCTCAGATGGTAAAAGAAGTCGCTTCAAAGACAAGTGACGTAGCAGGGGATGGAACAACGACCGCTACTGTTCTTGCACAATCTATCTTCCGTGAAGGTCTCAAAAACGTAACAGCAGGTGCGAATCCGATGGCTCTTAAGCGCGGAATCGACAAGGCAGTTGAGAAGATCACGGATGCTCTTGGAAAAAATTCAAAAGCTATCAAAGAAAAAAAAGAAATCGCGCAAGTAGCGGCTATCGCTGCTAATTCTGACCAGACTATCGGTGACCTGATCGCCGAAGCTATGGAAAAAGTCGGAAAAGACGGCGTGATCACTGTGGAAGAAGCCAAATCAACTACGACCCATTTAGATGTGGTTGAAGGTATGCAGTTTGATCAAGGTTATCTTTCACCTTATTTCGTAACTAACCCGGATCAAATGGAAGTTGTTATGGAAGATCCGTATATCTTAATTTATGAAAAGAAAATTTCAGCTATGAAGGATCTTCTTCCTATCTTAGAGAGCCTTGCAAAGAGCGGAAAGCCGCTTTTGATCCTCTCTGAAGAAACCGATGGGGAAGCATTGGCTACTTTGGTAGTTAATAAGATCCGCGGCACACTTCATGTTTGTGCTGTTAAGGCTCCAGGTTATGGCGACCGCCGTAAAGAAATGATGCAAGACATCGCAGTTCTTACCGGTGGAAAAGCTATCACTGAGGACCTTGGTCTTAAGCTCGAAAATACAACTATTAAAGATCTAGGGCGCGCGAAGCGTGTTGTGATCGACAAGGAAAACACCACTATTATTGAAGGTGGCGGCAAGAGTGCCGATATCAACGGAAGAGTTGCTCAAATCCGTAAGCAGATCGAAGAGAGTGATTCTGATTATGATAAGGAAAAGCTCCAAGAGCGTTTGGCTAAGCTTGCAGGCGGCGTTGCCGTTATCAATGTGGGCGCAGCTACTGAGACCGAGATGAAAGAAAAGAAAGCTCGCGTTGAAGATGCTCTTCATGCGACCCGTGCTGCTGTTGAGGAAGGTATCGTAGCAGGTGGCGGAGTTGCATTTCTTCGTACAATCGAAGCACTTGATGCTCTTAAGCTAAAAGGTGATGAAAAAGTAGGCGCTGCTATTGTTAAGCGCGCTATCGAAGAGCCCCTTCGTCAGCTTGCGGCAAACGCCGGAGCCGAAGGCTCGGTTGTCATTCAAAAAGTTTTGGCTGAGAAAGGCGCCAACGGTTTTAACGCTCAGACAGGCGAAATCGTTGATCTTATCGAAGCCGGTATCATCGATCCGAAGAAAGTAACTCGTTCAGCTCTTGAAAATGCTTCGAGTGTTTCTTCGCTTCTATTAACCACTGAAGCAGTCGTGACCGACATTCCCGAAGAAGAAAAAGAAATGCCAATGCCTCCAGGTGGAGGAATGGGCGGCATGGGTGGAATGGGCGGAATGGGTGGAATGGGCGGAATGCCTGGAATGATGTAACCACACCTAACTTCCTCCCCTTAATTTAAGGGGAGGTAAGATGGGGTTAAAACCCTAAACCATTAAAATTTATAAAAGAACAAAGTTAAAAATAAATAGGAGATAGTTCAAATGAAAGTAAAACCTTTAGGAGACAAAGTTCTCGTAGAAATCTTAAAAGCAGAAGAAGTAACTAAGGGAGGCATTATCCTTCCTGATGCTGCCAAGGAAGAAAAAGCAGAAGGCAAGATCGTTGCCGTTGGTTCAGGTGCCAAGCTTGATAACGGTCAGGTTCAAAAGCTTGAAGTTAAAGTAGGCGACGTTGTTCTTTTTGGAAAATATTCCGGCGATGAGCTCGTTATCGAAGGAAAGAAAAATAAGATCCTTAAAGAATCTGAAATTTTAGCAATTGTTGAATAGTTCTCCACTCCTCCCCTTAGTTTAAGGGGAGTTAGAGGGGTTAAATAAAAAGGAAAAAACATGGCAAAAATATTATCTTTTAGTGAAGAATCTAGAAGACAGCTCAAGAAGGGAATCGACCTTCTCGCCGATACCGTTAAGGTAACTTTGGGTCCTCGCGGCCGCAACGTTCTCCTTGATAAGAAATTCGGAGCACCCGCTTCCACAAAAGACGGTGTGAGTGTCGCAAAAGAGATCGAAGTCAAAGACCCTTATGAAAATATGGGTGTTCAAATGATGCGTGAAGTCGCTGAGAAGACCAGTGATGAGGCAGGTGACGGTACCACTACCGCTACTGTCTTAGCGCAAGCAATCGTTACAGAAGGCCTTAAGAACGTAACGGCCGGCGCTAATCCTATGGATCTTAAGCGCGGAATCGATAAAGCGTCTGAGGCTGTTGTCGAGGCTGTTAAAAAGGTTGCTAAGCCGATCAAAACCTCTGAAGAAATCGCTCAGGTTGGTACCGTGAGTGCCAATGGCGATGAATCAGTTGGCAAACTCCTGGCTGAAGCCATGGATAAGGTCGGTAAAGAAGGTGTGATCACGGTTGAAGAATCTAAGACCGCCAAGACTTTCTTGGATGTCGTAGAAGGTATGCAGTTTGACCGCGGTTATCTTTCGCCTTACTTTGTGACCAATGCCGAAAAGCTCAACGTTGTAATGGAAGACGCTCTTATTCTTTTCTATGAAAAGAAGATCTCAGCCATCAAAGATATGATCCCGCTTTTAGAAAAAGTAGGTCAAATGGCAAAGCAGCTTCTTATTATTGCTGAAGACCTTGAAGGTGAAGCCCTTGCGACATTAGTCGTCAACAAGCTTCGCGGTACTTTAAAGGTTTGCGCCATTAAAGCCCCTGGCTTTGGTGACCGCCGTAAAGCGATGATGGAAGACTTGGCGATCCTAACGGGTGGCAAGTTCATCTCCGAAGATCTCGGAATGAGTCTTGAGAAAGTAGATCTTAACGATCTTGGACGTGCTAAGCGCATCCTGATCGACAAGGAAAACACCACTATCGTTGAAGGTGCCGGTAAGAAAAAAGATATCGAAGGCCGATGCGAACTTATCAAGAAAGAGATCGCGAAGAGCGATTCTTCTTACGATAAGGAAAAGCTCCAAGAGCGCCTTGCAAAACTCACAGGCGGTGTAGCAGTACTTAAAGTAGGTGCTTCAACCGAACCTGAAATGAAAGAAAAGAAGGATCGCATTGATGATGCGCTTCATGCGACTCGTGCTGCAACTGAAGAAGGTATTGTTTCAGGCGGCGGTATCGCACTTTTCAGAGCAAAGGCAGCAGTTGATGCTCTTAAGCTTACAGGTGATGAAGCCACAGGAGCTGAAATTGTTAAGCGTGCATTGGAAGAGCCTTTAAGACAGATCGCAGAGAATGCGGGTTTTGATGGTTCTGTTATTGCTCAGCAGGTTGCTGAACACAAAGGGAACTTTGGGTTCAACGCTGATACTGGTGAGTTTCATGACTTGGTTGAAGACGGAATTATTGATCCGACCAAGGTTGTGAGAAATACGATCCAGAATGCGGCTTCTATTGGCGGGTTATTGATCACGACTGAGTGTTCGATTGCGGATAAGCCGAAAGAAGAGGCTGACAAAAAAGCTTGTAGCTGTTAGCTAATGCTGTAGCTTGCATTGTAGCCCACACTTTAGTGTGGGGTTAGTTTTTTTGAAAAAAAGGAGCGGTTCGAAAGACCCGCTCCTTTTTTAGTTTAGGAGGAAATATGCCAAAAACTAATGAACGAGAAATGAGCATCATCGATTTTATTGGACACCAAGAGCAAAATCTTATCGGAGGTATTATTAATCTTCAAAAAGATCTCTGGTTTGCAGCAGAATTAGATGAGCTTTATCGATATCTTATGACGTGGCATCGGATTCATAAATCTAAAGAACTTTTAATTACAGCTTTATTTTTAGACGCACACAAAAGTTATTACAATTCAATGTTAAATTTCTTAAGGAACAGTTCTTCCGTAGCATTGATGTCTGCGCGGCGTGCAATTGACTCAGCACTTACTGCATATCACTTATGTATACATCCTGAAGATCAACCTTTCTTTTCCAACCGTTCACATCAGAGGTATAAAGAGGTATTTTGGAATATAAAAAAGTACATAAAAAGCAAACCTAATGAATATCCAATAGCCCGTGGCTTGATATCGGTGCATGAGTTAGCAAGCAAATGGGCTTCGCACGGAACAGTAGAAGCTTTAATGCATGATTTAGAAATAGAAAAACCCACAAAAGAAAAAGATGGGACCTTGCTTTTAAATTATTCTGAAGTATTAGAGTATCCTGATAAGTATATGAAATATTACTTTTTCTTTATTTATGTTTATCATGCTATCCATACGATTTTTTGGAAAGAATTTTTCGAAAAAAAATTCGATATAAAAAATCCAGAATATGAGAAAAAAATGTCTAATTTTAAATTACGGCTAGAGCCTATGTTTCAAAAATATTCATTAGATAAAGCATAGATCACTTTTTAATTTCCTTAACCCCACCCCAGGACCTCGTTTACGCGGAGCGTGATTAAATAGGTTTCCTTGCGAGACGCTCACCCTTGTGGTGAGACAATGTCTTCCTGCTCAGACAGTCCTCGTAACGGCAAGTCTTTATCAAGATGGGGCCATGCTCCTCCTAACGCCAATTGGGGACATGTGCACCTTGCCTGGGTGGCTATTCATGGCCACGTGTCCCCATCTTGAAAACTAATGAAACTTGCCTACTGCGGATCTCGCATTGAAGACACACCTGGGGTGCGGTTATCGAATCTCTACTTTTTTAGTATCATTTTTCTCTGAAAAGGGCAATTTTTCAGCTAGAATACATATGAAAAACAAGGTTTGTTGTAACGAAGGTGCTCGCCTGCAGGACGCCTGTTTTGCTAGATGGCTGGCGCGTAAAATCCGCTGACTTTATTGGTAATCCGGTTTTGGGGGATATTTAAGAGGGTGGAGAAATAGGGAAAAGATGAGTGTACTGTAGAAAAAGTATGAAAAATAAGAGTGTGCAACAATTTAAAAAAGAACCAATATTAAAAGAAGGTGTGAAACCATTTCTAAAATGGGCTGGTGGCAAACGGGCTCTTATTCATGCAATAATGGCGGTAGCACCAAAAAATTATGACCGTTATTTTGAACCTTTTCTCGGCGGTGGCGCTCTTTTTTTTACGCTCAAACCTAAAAAGGCGTTTCTATCTGACATAAATTTTGAACTCACAAATACATATCGTCAAATTCAACGCAATCCGCAAAATGTAATTAATTTACTAAAAAAAATAAATCACAGCAAAGAAATGTATTACAAGATCAGAAGGAAGCGTAGCAGAAGCGAAATCCAAAAAGCATCAAGATTTATTTATTTGAATAGAACTTGTTGGAATGGATTGTACCGGGAGAACCAAAAAGGAGAATTTAATGTTCCTATTGGAAAATATAAAAATCCTATAATTTGCGATAAAGAAAATCTGATGCGAGTGAGCGCATTATTGAATAATGCTAGAGCATTAATTTGCAAGGCTGACTTTGAAAAGCAGCTTGAGAAAGCAAAAAAGGGAGATTTTGTTTACTTGGATCCGCCTTACGTTACTACACATAAAAACAATGGATTTTTGCAGTATAATAAAAAAATATTTTCCCTAGAGGATCAGAAGCGTTTATATAATGTTTTTGTAGGTTTAGATAAAAAAGGATGTAAGGTTGTTTTGAGCAATGCTGATCATGATTTTATATCTGATTTATATTCTAGCTTTAACGTTCATCCCCCTATAAGGCGAGGGAATACTCTGGCTGCTCTACCAAATAAAAGAGGCTTAGTGACTGAGCTGCTGATAACTAATTACTAAGCTAATTAATTATGAAATACACCAAGAAAATCAATGATATAAAAAATCAAGAGGAGAGACGCGTAGCTCAACTCTTGAAAAATCTTGGCTTCACATTTGTTGCTGCAGAAATAATATTGGATGGCAGTGAATTCGATTCACTTTTTTTTGATCCGGACTTGATGACCTATTTTCTAGTTGAAGTAACAAAAAAAGCACAGGACCGAGAAGATAAAATTATTAAATTTTTTGAGAAATCAAAAAAAGGGTCAACCCACTTCAAAGAACTTAATACAAAATTAAAGTTAAAAAACTTATATCAATGGAAAAGGGTGTATTTTGAAATTTCTGGAGGAGAAGCGAAAAAAAATTGGGAAAAAGATTTCTCTTATGTTTTAACAAAAAATGATTTGGAATACTATGAGAGGATTTTTAATGCAGTTGGATCTTGGGCAAAAAATGACTTCTTAAGTTTGGTGGACGCAAAACCAAAAAGCAAGCGACTTGAGCAAAAGGATGCTATTGTCTTTGGTTTAGCGAAAGATCTCCGTGCTTACGTCTACGCTGATTCCGCAAAAAATTTATTAAGATATTCTTATGTTTACCGGAGGAAGGGTAGAGATAAGGGTTATCAAAGAATGATTCAAAAAACTCGCGTTGACAAAATCAAAAGGAAAATTCTTGATAATGAAATTTTAGCATTTCCAAACGCGATCATTTTATCAGCCCCTCCAAAAGAAAGTGTGTATAAGGGGAAAGCGCTTGATCTGTCTGAGCTGCCTCACCCCGTACCTATACAACTTCCTAATGATTTTTCTTCTTGTCGAATTATTGATGGGCAGCACAGACTTTCTGGGTTTGCTAACACCACCGAACAGGTTCAAGAAGAGCATTTTATGCCTGTTATTATTCTTGAAGAAATTGAAAAAGACCGTGAAGTGCAAACTTTTATTGAGATTAATTCTGGACAGATAAAAATTACTAAAAATTTAATCTATGCTTTGGAGGCTGATTTTAATTGGGAACCTAAAGATAAGCCGAAGCAATTTTTTCAGGGGTTAGCGGTTAAGATAGCAGAAGAACTGAACTTAAAGGGATACCTAAAGGATAAAATAAATATACCTGATGTGACACAAAAAGTCGCAAAAAACAAAATTCAATTAAATACTTTTGTAACCGCGCTTACTAATAATAAGTTAATTGGTGAAAAAAACGGTTTTTTTCAAAAAAAAATTCGTGATATTGAAGGTCCGGTGAAAAAAGTTAATAGTGTATTTGGGCTGATTCAAAAAGCAGGAAAACTTACCTCAGAAATGAAAGGCTTTCTATTTTCAAATCAGGGGGTTCGATTGCTTTTTCGACTGATCCAAATTTACGAGAGGAATCGTCTCAAAAAAAATATTACTATTACTTTGAATGATTTTGTTGCTGATGTGGTTGCAGCTCTTAGCGCACGAGGCGCAAAAAAAAGTTTTGATAGTTTTTATGGCGAAGGTGGGGCTAACCGCGCTACGCAAGAAGCTATCAATATGATTAAAGAAGCAAATCAAAAAAAATATTCAAAATTTGTTGGAGACTTGAGAGCTCTACCTTTGTAAACCGAACGCCGTCCGAAAAAGAAGTTAGAAGCCGAATTAGGCGAAAGGAGATATCAATCGTAGATGATGTGCCGGGTACAAAAGGGGCATTTTGGTTACAACGTTTTTAAAAAACAGACGCCCCTGTTAAAAGTGGGCAGATTTGGGGAGTAACTATGGCAAATAATGTTAATACAACCAAAGAGCAGGAACGTGCCGAATTGCACCGCGCCATCTGGCAGATCGCTAACGATCTGCGCGGGAGCGTGGACGGCTGGGACTTCAAACAATATGTTTTAGGGATGCTTTTCTATCGCTTTATTAGCGAAAATCTCACCAGCTACATCAATAAAGACGAGCGGCGTAGTGGCAATAAAGACTTTGACTATGCCAAGCTTACGGACAAGAAGGCGGAGCTCGGTCGTGCTGATACGGTAAAAGAAAAAGGGCTCTATATTTTACCGAGCGAGCTTTTTGTTAATATCCGTTCCAAAGCGCGCCATGACGCCAACCTCAACGAAATACTGGCCGCGGTATTCCGCAATATTGAAAATTCGGCCAAGGGTTCGGATAGCGAGGATGATATAAAAGGTTTGTTTGATGATCTTGACGTTAATTCCAACAAACTCGGCAATACGGTAGAAAAAAGAAACCGCAAACTGGTTAAGCTTTTGGAGGCAATCGGCGACTTGCGGCTGGGTAATTACTATGACAACACGATAGATGCCTTTGGTGACGCCTATGAGTTTTTGATGACCATGTACGCTTCTAATGCGGGCAAGTCCGGAGGAGAATTTTTCACCCCGCAGGAAGTGAGTGAGCTGCTGGCCTGCCTGGCGACCGTAGGCAAAAAGGAAGTCAACAAGGTTTACGATCCAGCCTGCGGTTCTGGTTCGTTGCTTTTGAAGTTTGCCAAAATTCTCGGTAAGGAAAATGTAAGAATCGGATTCTTTGGGCAGGAGATTAACCTTACTACCTACAACCTCTGCCGTATCAATATGTTTTTACATGATATCAACTACAATCATTTTGATGTTGCCCACGGGGATACACTAACCGATCCGAAGCACTGGGATGATGAGCCCTTTGATGCCATCGTTTCCAATCCGCCGTATTCCATTAAGTGGGAAGGCGACAGCAATTCACTTCTTATAAATGACCCACGCTTCTCACCGGCAGGCGTATTAGCGCCCAAGAGCAGGGCCGATCTTGCCTTTACTATGCACATGCTTTCTTGGCTTTCCACCAGTGGTACGGCGGCGATTGTTGAATTTCCGGGAGTGCTCTATCGTGGCGGTGCGGAGCGAAAGATCCGCAAATATCTGGTAGATAATAACTACATTGATACCGTGATTCAGCTTCCGCTTGATCTTTTCTTTGGCACACCCATTGCTACTTGCATCATCGTGCTTAAAAAAAGCAAAAAAGATAACAAAACTCTGTTCATTGATGCGTCAGCCGAATTTGTTCGTGGTGGAAATAAAAATAAACTGAGCGATGAAAACCGTGCCAAGATACTGAAGGCGTTTACCAAACGTGCGGACACGGCGCATTTCGCCAAGCTTGTGGATAATAAAACTATTGAAGACAATGACTACAACATTGCGGTATCTGCCTACGTGGTGCAAAAAGACACCCGCGAGGTAATTGATATAAAAAAACTCAACGTTGAGATTGCAGCCATCGTTGCCCGGCAGAACAAACTGCGAACGGCGATAGATAAAATCGTTGCTAATATTAAAAACTCCCGCGACTAAACCTATGAACAAAATCGAAAAACTGATCGCCGAGCTTTGCCCTGAGGGAGCGGAGTTTAAGGAGTTGAGGGAGGTTGGAACTCTTATTAGAGGAAACGGCTTGCAGAAAAAAGACTTTGTTGAAGAAGGGGTTGGATGCATACACTACGGTCAGATTTATACATATTACGGTACTTATGCTGACAAAACAAAAACATTTGTATCCTTTAAATTAGCGAAGAAATTAAAAAAGGCTCAAAAAGGTGATGTGCTTATATCAGGTGTAAGTGAAAATGTTGAGGATGTGTGCAAGCCATTGGGTTGGCTTGGTGATGAGATTTGTATAAGTGGAGACATGTTTGCGTTTCGCCATAATCAAAATACCAAATTTATTACTTACTTGTTGCAAACAGAAAATTTTAAAAGATACAAAGAGCGATTTGCACATGGCACTAAAGTAATTCGTGTAAAACAAGACAAAATCCTTGATTATAAAATTCCCATCCCGCCCCTCGCTATCCAGCAAGAGATCGTAAAAATTCTGGACATCTTTGCCACGTTAGAGTCGGAACTGGAGGTAGAACTGGAGGCAGAACTGGAGGCGGGAAAGAAGCAGTATGAGTATTATCGAGAGGAGCTGCTGACGTTTGGAGAAGATGTGGAGCAGAAGATGTTGGGGAAAGTTGCTGAAATTGGAACTGGTAGCAGTAATACCAATGAAGAGACAGAAGAAGGGTTTTATCCATTTTTTGTTAGATCCCCAATTATTCGATACAAAAATTCTTTTGAATTTGATGAAACTGCTATTATCACATCAGGTGATGGCGTCGGAGTTGGTAAAATATTCCATTTTATTGAGGGTAAATATGCACTTCATCAGAGGGCGTACAGAATTCATATTACAGATCGCCGAATTAAACCAAAGTTTTTCTTTTTCTACATGAGAAATACCTTTGGAAAATATATTTTGGGCAATGCTGTAAATTCGTCAGTTACATCAGTAAGAAGACCCATGCTAAACAAATACCCAGTTCCGATTCCACCACTTGCCGAGCAAGAGCGCATTGTTGCTATCCTTGATAAATTCGATGCTCTGACGAATGATATTTCTGTCGGTTTGCTGGCGGAACTCAATGCCCGAAGAAAGCAATGCGAATACTACCGGGACAAGATGCTTACTTTTAAGCCGTTGGAAAAAGAAAATGCCAAAAAATAACCGATACAGTTTAGTAGCGGAAAATCCCCAAAGCACGGTTGTGGCGGAATATACACCTGATAAAAAGCACGGCGCCCATTACCAGAGCGAGGCGGAGCTGGAGGGCGCCTTTATTAAGCAGTTAGAGTCACAGGCGTATGAGTACCTGTCTATTACTTCAGAAACTGATCTCGTGCTTAATCTGCGCAAACAGCTGGAGAAGCTGAACGACTTCACCTTTTCCGATACAGAATGGGAGATGTTTTTCACCAGCGAGATCGCCAACTCCAATCAAAGCATTGCCGAAAAAACAGCTATTATTCAGGAAGATTACATCAAAAATTTAAAACGAGAAGATGGAACCGTTAAAAATATCTATCTGCTCCGCAAAGATAAGATTCATGAAAACAGCTTGCAGGTGATCAACCAATACACTACCGAAGAAGGTCAAAGAGCTAACCGCTACGATGTAACGGTTCTAATCAACGGCCTACCGCTCGTGCATATTGAGCTTAAACGGCGCGGGGTGGCAATTCAGGAAGCGTTCAATCAGATCAACCGCTACCAACGTGAGAGTTTTTGGGCAGGCTCCGGACTCTTTGAATATATGCAGATATTTGTTATCTCCAACGGCACACACACTAAATACTATAGCAATACCACACGTTCGGAGCATATCAAAGAATCAAGCGAAGGCGCTGTCAAAAAAGGGAAACGCACCAGTAACAGCTTTGAATTCACAAGCTGGTGGGCGGACGCGACCAATAGACCCATTACCGACCTTGTAGATTTTGCCAAAACCTTTTTTGCCAAACATGCGCTTCTTAATATTCTTACCCGCTACTGTGTATTTACCACCGACAAACAGCTTTTGGCGATGCGGCCTTATCAGATCGTGGCGACAGAGAAAATATTGAGCAAAATCGAGATCAGCACTAATTATAAAAAACTCGGTACTGTGGAGGCTGGTGGTTACATCTGGCACACCACCGGCTCGGGCAAAACCTTGACCAGTTTCAAAACCGCCCAACTGGTAAGCAAATTGCCTTATGTTGACAAGGTGCTTTTTGTCGTTGATCGCAAAGACCTTGATTACCAAACCATGTGCGAATATGACAAGTTTGAGAAAGGCGCGGCTAACAGTAACACCAGCACGGCTATATTAAAACGCCAGCTTGAAGATTCCAACGCGCGCATTATTATCACCACTATTCAAAAGCTCGATCAATTCATCGGCCGCAATAGAGGGCATACTATTTTTGAGGGCCATATCGCTCTGATCTTTGACGAATGCCATCGTTCGCAGTTTGGCGAAATGCATGCCGCCATTACTAAAGCGTTTAGAAGTTACCATCTCTTCGGTTTTACCGGTACACCAATCTTTGCCATGAATGCCTCTTCAGGAGGCCGGCCTGATTTTAAGACCACCGAGCAAGCTTTTGGCGATAAATTGCACACCTACACCATTGTGGATGCCATTGCCGATAAAAATGTTTTACCGTTTAAGGTGAATTATGTTTCCACCGTGCGCGAAGCCGAAGACATTGAAGATGAGAAAGTGCGCGACATCGACCGCGAAGCAGTGCTTGCCGCGCCGGAGCGTTTGGCAAATATTGTCCAATATATCCGCGACCATTTTGATCAGAAAACTAAACGAAATAGTTTTTACAAACTCAAGGACCGCAGGCTGGCGGGGTTTAACTCTATTTTTTCCGTTTCTTCCATTGATGTGGCAAAAAAATACTACACTGAATTCAAAAAACAGCTGGCAGACGTGCCA
Source organism: uncultured bacterium (assembly GCA_964562805.1). Lineage (GTDB taxonomy): Bacteria > Omnitrophota > Omnitrophia > Omnitrophales > CAZLUT01 > CAZLUT01. The sequence goes on from CAZLUT010000007.1 coordinate 44,050, forward strand.
AGCGATAAAAAACTCAAAATAGCGCTTATTTACAGTTTTGGCGTAAACGATGAAGAAATTGACGGCATGACAGACGAAAACTCCGAAGACACCAGCGGATTGGATAAAAGTTCAAGGGATTTCCTTGAGAATTCTATCAACGACTACAATGCTATGTTTGGGACGTCGTATGACACCTCTTCTGATAAATTTCAGAATTACTATAAAGATGTCAGCAAGCGGGTGAAAAATCGGGAAGTGGATATTCTACTAGTGGTCAATATGTTTTTAACCGGCTTTGATGCTACTACGCTCAACACCTTGTGGGTGGATAAAAATCTGCGCTTACATGGTTTGTTGCAGGCATATTCGCGCACTAACCGTATTTTAAACACCGTCAAGACGTTCGGAAACATTGTTTGCTTCCGCAATTTGGAAAAAGCTACGAACGAGTCCATCGCGCTCTTTGGCGATAAGGAAGCTAGCGGGATTGTGCTGTTAAAATCGTATGACGAGTACTACAACGGCTACAAAGACGGTGACAAGGAAGTCCGTGGATATACCAGTCTGGTTAAAGAGCTTTTGGCAAAATTTCCGGTTGGCGAGCGAATTATAGGGGAACAAAATCAAAAGGATTTTATCAGGCTGTACGGCGCTATTTTGCGGGTGAGAAATATCTTGGTTACTTTTGACGAATTTAGCGGCAACGAAATTCTAACCGAGCGGGACATTCAGGATTATCACAGTGCCTACATTGACCTCTATAATGAGCTTCGCAAGACGGATAAGGGCGACAAAGAAAACATCAACGATGACATCGTGTTTGAAATGGAGTTGATCAAACAGATTGAGATCAACATTGATTATATTTTAAGTCTTGTTAAAAAGTACCACGAAGATCACATCAAGAACCGCGAA
>CAZLUT010000008.1:0-43778 GCA_964562805.1 uncultured bacterium
ATAGATCAAACCGCATTTGATATCCAAAGACACTGAGCGTTCCGGTTCCGGTGCGGTCTTCCCGTTTCTCACCGGTATCAAGAATATGCTGAAGTAGGTCTAAATATTGACGCATAACTGGTAGTTAGTGAATAGTGGTTGGTGGTTAGCTGGAAGTGCCTCGAATTTTTTCAATCTTCATAAAAATTTGGCCTCTTCTAAAAATAGTTACGGTCCCGGTGGACTCTGAAATAGTAACAGCCAAGCTGTTGGTGCATGCCGTAATGGAAGCTGCTGCCTCATGGCGGGCTCCAAGACCCGAAGGCAAAGTAACATTACTCTTTCTAGGCCGCAAATAAAGTCCGCAGGCTAAAATCACACCTTCCCGGTCAATTAAGAAAGCACCATCTAACGAGGAAAGTTCTTTTATCGTCTCTTCTAAAACAGGGTCCAAAATATTCCGCTCGGCCTCGGTGTAGCCCCGGAAAGGATTAATAACGAGAGGCTTGGAATATTTGATCACTTTCTCTACGTCCCCCAAGACAAACAAAGCTCCGAGCGGCTTGCCTTCCCGCCCTTCTGAGGCGATCTCACACGCTAAAGTGATCACTCTTTCCAAAACCTCGTGCTTTAAGATCTGATCAAAAGTATATTCTCTGCCCGAAATAAAAAGACGATGCTCCTCACTACCTGTTCTAAAAATCATTACGGTATCAAGCGCTCGAGTCGAAGGGTTGCCTGTGAGATAGAGAAGAATATCTCCGCTTTTGATCATCTTTTTTGAAAGGGCTAAAAGAGCTGCCATTTTAATTTTGTCCTGCCGGTTTAAATTCACGGCCGGAATTTCAATAACCTTGTCCCCTTCTCGAATAGCGGGCACCTTATCCTTATCTTTGGTAAGCATCACAGCATCAGTTCCAAATGTCTTTTTAACCTCCCGAGCATCTTGGAGCACATCAACGTCCACAAAAAAAGAGTGAACATTAAGCTTTTCTCCGATCTCTTTGGCTTGTTTTAAAAGAGTGCGGGTAAAAATAGGCAACGGTTTTCTTTTACGGGGCTCTTTAACAACCGCTTCCTGGGTAAAAATTTTAAAAATTTCTTTTGCTGACGCTGCTTCTATAATTTTTTTACGAAATAACTTTTCTTTTAAGAAATCCGCCAGGGCGGCAAGAATTTTGAGATGAGTATTTTTGGGGTCATCCCCCGCGATCATCACAAGGAGATTGACTGGTTTTCCATCAGGGCTTCTGTATTCGATCCCATCACGGCTTCTTCCAACCGCGATCACAAAACCTCCGCGCCTAAGCGCTACGCGGGCATGAGGAATCGCAAGGCCGGACTCAATCCAAGTGCTTGATAATTCTTCGCGCTCAAGAGTTTCTTTGTAAACCTCTTCTTTGTTAACGTCAGAACGGGACGCGGCAATAGCCGTCACAAGCTCAAGAAAGGCGCCTTCTTTATCTTTGGATTTTAATTCAATAACTCGTTTAGGGCTTAATAGGCGCGCGATCTTCATAGTGGAGGATTGTAACATAAAACAGTAGTTGGTAGTTAGTGGTTGGTGGTTAGAATTTCCTGCTATCCACTAGCCATGATCAACTAGCCTTTAGCTAGTTGATCACTACTTTGGTCCCTACAGGGACCCATTTGAAAAGTTCTTCAACGTCCCGATTATACATTCGAATACATCCGTGACTGGCGGCTTTACCGATACTTTCCGGATTCCGGGTACCATGAATACCATACCCTTTTTGGCTCATTCCCATCCAGCGAGTACCCAATAAATTCTCCGGGCTATCCGGTGAATATTGCTTATCCAGCTTGTACCAGACGGGGTTTTTAACTTTATTGACGATTTCAAATTCACCTCCGGGTGTCTCCATTTTCTCGGCGCCTATGGCGATCGGGTAGTTCTTGATAATTTCTGAGCCGCGTTTCCATGTCAAAGTTTTTTCTGTTTTATCAACCACTAAAGAATAACGGATTTTGGGCAATCGGATCATCTCGCCCTGGCGGAGAACCTTTCTGTGATTTGCTTTAAGCAGCCACTCTAAACTGATTTTATTTCGAAGAGCTATTTTCTGGTAGGTATCCCCCTCTTTTGCTTCGTAATGCCCATAATAAGAATCCCATCGGGGAACAAGACTCCGCTTAAACTTTCTTTCCGCTTCGAGACTCTCCTCGATTTGAATCTTTTTTTTATTCATTCGAAGGCTGGTATAAAGATCTGCCAATCCTTCGTAAGCTTCTATTCTTTCGTCCACACTGGGGCTTTTAAGGGCTTTTTCGAATTTGACTTGCGCGAGATCCCACTCCCCTTTTTGGGTTAAAAATCTACCTTGGGTGTTCAAGATCTGAAATTGATTTTTAGGAGTTCCGGCAAAACCCAAGAGAGGCACAAAAAAAAGCATCCAAAATATTAAAATTTTAAAAAAATTACCCATAATACTTAACTTATCGGCATAATAATAAGAGGTCTAAACAATATGAGTAGTAAGAAAACAAGCTTAACGATAAAAATCTTTATTGGAATGCTGGCAGGCTTTGTCTTGGGCAGCCTCATCAATGTTTTTGGAGCCGCGGGGCCTGTCTTTGATTTTTTAACAAATGGTGTTTTTGATACCATTGGCAAAATATTTTTGGCTTCTCTAAAACTTCTCGTTGTTCCTCTTGTTTTTATATCTTTGGTTTGCGGTTCAGCTTCAATGCATGACGTCAGGAAACTCGGAAGCATTGGCGGAAAAACATTGCTGCTTTATCTTGTAACAACCTGCATTGCCATTTCGGTCGCTCTTCTAGCGGCTACTCTTTTTAAGCCGGGCGCCGGATTTAATCTCACGACTGATTTGGTTTTTCAAATCGCGGATCCGCCATCTTTAAAAGAAACTCTGATCAGAATTTTCCCAAGCAATCCAATCCAGGCCATGGCCGAAGGCAATATGCTCCAGATCATTGTTTTTTCAATTCTGACGGGTCTCGCGATCGCTTTTACAGGGCATCACGGAGAGCCGCTCCTTCGTGTTTTCGAATCAGCAAATAAAGTTGTTATGAAAATGGTCTTTATTGTTATGGAGCTGGCCCCTTATGGTGTTTTTTGTTTGATCGCTAATGTGTTTGCTAAGCAAGGTTTTGGCGCCATAGCCCCTTTAGCTAAATACTTCTTTATAGTAGTCGGGGTCTTAATTTTTCATGCTGCTGTTATTTACCCTATTTTCTTAAAACTCTTTACCAACTTAAACCCTTGGCAATTTATTAAAAAATTTAAAGACGCGATCATTTTTGCCTTCAGCACGGCTTCAAGCAATGCCACCCTTCCGATCACTTTAGAAACTGTTGAAGAAAAATTGGGGGTTAAAAATTCAGTCGCCGCGTTCACCGTTCCTTTCGGAGCGACTATCAATATGGATGGGACAGCCATCATGCAGGGGGTCGCGGCGGGATTTATCGCTCAAGCTTTCGGGATAGACCTATCCCTTGGCGACTATCTGATGGTGATTATTACAGCCACCTTAGCCTCTATCGGAACAGCGGGTGTGCCGGGTGTAGGTCTTATTATGCTCGCGATGGTGCTTCGCCAAGTGAATCTGCCTGTTGAAGGTATCGGACTTATTATCGGCGTTGACCGGCTGCTTGATATGTTGAGGACTTCCGTTAATGTCATTGGAGACGCGACCGTGACCTGTATCGTCGCAAAAAGTGAAAAACAATTCGACGAAAAAATATTTTTAGCAAAGGATTAAGGTCTTGAAAAAAAATCATTATCCACTTTTCTTTTTTTTAACGGTTCTTCTTCTGTGCACGGGCTGGTCTAGCCATTATAAAGAAATCGCTGATATCAAAAATTATCCTCAAAATTTAAATGCCTACATCGATAAAGCCGATGCAAAAACACCTCTCGTCTCGCGTCTTGATCAAACGCATCTTAATATGGAGTACAACACCCGGTACTTCGCTCCTTGGAACCGCCGCAATGCGGGCTACTCTAAAAAAGATGCTATTTGGGCATTTGGTGAGTTTCGAAATCAAACAGGCTACGACGAAACCAAAAAAGAATGGGCAAAAGAACGGATCGATGAGATCGAACAATACGCGGCTTTAAATACATTTCCTAATAAAGAGCTTCGAGGCATTACCGTTCGAGATACCTCTTTAAGAATGATCCCGACTGAAAAGCCTTTCTTCTATGACTTTGATCTAGAAGGTGAAGGATTTCCTTTTGATAATTTTCAGCATTCAAGCCTACCTTCTAACACTCCCCTATTTATTTCTCACACGTCCCGAGACGGCGCGTGGGCTTTGGTTGAGACTCACTACGGTTTAGGCTGGATCCCGATGGAAGATGTGGCCTATGCCACCCAAGGCTTTATTGACTCATGGCAAAACGGAAATTATGTCGCTATCACCCAGTACGACGTTCCGCTTTTAACAACGGCGGGAAGTTTTCTTTTTAAGACTTCGATCGGGTCCCAGTTTCCTGTCATCTCCGAAACGCCCACCGATTATATTATTTTAGCCGCGAGAAGTGACGTGGGAAAAATGGCAACAGCCCTCCGGGCAAAAATTTCAAAAGACCGGGCCGCCTTAAAACCACTTCCTTTGACGACTCAGAACTTGGCAAATATTGGAAATCAATTTATCGGAAAGTCCTATGGATGGGGAGGGCTTTACGGAAATCGCGACTGCTCTTCTCTGGCAAAAGATTTCTTCGCACCTTTCGGCATTTACCTGCCCCGCAATTCAAGCGATCAGATTAAAATGGGTATATCTTCAATTGATTTAAGCAAATATTCTCGAGCGGATAAAAAGAACCTAATCCTACAGAAAGGAATTCCCTTTCTCACCCTGCTTGGTATGAAAGGTCACATGATGATTTATATTGGTCCTTATCAAAATGAGCCGATGGTATTCCACAGCACTTGGGGAATCCGGACATCTGATTGGCTTGATGCGGATGGCAGGCACTTAGTTGCTAAGGCAGCTATTACGACTTTGGAAGCCGGTAAAGAATTAGAAAATAGAAATCCTATGGGCGAACTTCTCTACAAAACCAACCGAATGACGTTTCTTACAGATTAGAGAACATTATCCATCACAGCACCCGTATTAGCGCTTGTGACATGCTGAGCATAACGGCCGAGCCAGCCTCCGGTGACTTTAGAGACGAAAAGCTTCAATTCTCCGCGTCTTTTTTGAATCTCGCTATCGTCCAAAGCAACGTTTAAGGTTCTGTTTTCGGAATCAATTTCGATCGTGTCACCATCCCGCACGACAGCAATAGGTCCGTCAGATGCTGCTTCAGGTGAGATGTGTCCGATGCAAAGGCCTCGTGTTCCTCCGGAGAATCTACCGTCGGTAATTAGAGCAGCTCGAATTCCGCGCCCTCTAATAGCGGCTGTCGGGGAAAGCATTTCCTGCATTCCAGGCCCGCCTCTAGGTCCTTCATACTGAATAACAACAACGTCTCCATCAACAACCTTCCCTTCCAAAATAGCCTCTAGGGCAGTCTCTTGTGACGTGAAGCATTTGGCACGACCTTTAAATTGCATCATATCTTGATCAACGCCTGCTATTTTCACAACTGCGCCCTCGGGTGCGATATTTCCATAAAGAATAGCAAGGCCTCCTGTTTTAGAAAACACCTTCTCCCCTGTCCTGATGACGTCCCCATCAGCTTTAGGCGCTTTATTGACCATATCTTTTAAAGTCCCTGTGCATGTTTTGACATCTAAATTTAAGGGGGCTTTTCCATCTTCTGCGACCGCTTTCAATATTGCCGCGATCCCCCCAACTCGATGGACATCCTCAATATGAATTTCAGGTCTCGAAGGAGAGACCTTACAAACATTCGCAGTCAAGCTGCTCAATTCATTGATTCGATTAAGCGCGTAAGGGATGCCTGCTTCGTAAGCCAAAGCCAAGGTGTGAAGTACGGTATTGGTCGATCCGCCCATTGCAAGATCCAAAATGAAGGCATTATCGATGGCTTCTTTAGTGACAATGTCTTGCGGTCTTAAATTTTTCTTTAAAAGATCTTCGATCACATCAGCTGTTTTTTCAACCAGTTTGATACGATCCGGATTGATCTCTGAGATAAACTTTTTTTGATCGACCCACCTAGCCGCCGGAATAGTGCCGTTTCCGGGTAAAGCCAAGCCGATCCCTTCAGCTAAACAATTCATGGAATTAGCCGTAAACATGCCGGCACAACTGCCGCAGGTGCGGCAAGAAGTCTCGGCCGACTCTTCCAGCTGTTTTTCGCTAATCTTCCCGGCAGCTTCAGCTCCAACTTTTTCAAAAACAGTAACAAGATCCGTATTATCTTTTCCCGCCAGCATAGGACCGCCGCTCACATAAACTGATGGAATATTGAGACGAACCATAGCATTCAGCATTCCAGGAATAATCTTGTCGCAATTACCGATCCCGATCCACCCGTCACACGGATGAGCGCCAATAATGCTTTCGATCTGGTCGGCAATAAGTTCACGGGAAGGCAAAGAGTATTTCATTCCAAAGTGTCCCATAGCGATCCCGTCGCAAATGGCAGCTCCAACGTTGGCATACCAAACGTTAAATCCTTTTTTCTTTAGGGCCTCAACCGCTTTTTCACCCAGCACATTTAAATGCGCGTGCCCTGGAATGTGTGTGGTATAAGAATTGATGACTGTGATAAAAGGTTTTTTTCTGTCGGAAACGTTCTTTAAAGCTCCGGCAGCAACCATCAAAGAGGCGGCCGGAAGCATATGCTTCCCCTCACCAACAACACGGCTCCCCTTCTTTTGAATAGCTTCGATCCCTGGATTAACTGGCTTTTTCATAATCTCTCCTTACCCTTTAATAACAAATCGCCGCAAATTCTACAATAAGGTTCACAACTTTAAAAACAAAGAATATGATAAAGCAAAAAAAAGGGGTGAAATTATGGGGGTTAAGTATACGTGTCCTTTATGCAGTGAGGAGATGGATATGGATATGGTGAAATATATGAGCCATATGAAAGAGGAGATCTTAAAAAAAGTAAGGGAAGATCATCCCGATTGGGATCCTTCCAAAGGCATTTGCCCCAAATGCAAAGAGCACTTGGATAGTTGGTTTGATCGAATCAAATAAGCTTATCTTTTGAATAATCTTTTATGAGCTTATCGAGCTTCTTCTGAAATAACTCGGAATCTGCTTTCGAAAATTCCCACGAGCGAAGGCTTCCTCGCGAAGAAAAATACAAAGAACAGCTCAGCTTTTCGAGCCCCAGCGCCTCGATTAAAAGGCTCGCGTAAATCGAAAGCTGAAGGCGGTAAAAATCTACTTTTTCATCGGCTTCTTTGTCGGTCTTGATATTGCTTGTTTTGTAATCCGCCAAATTCCAGATCCCTTTGTCTGATTGATAAAGTAAATCGATGGCTCCTCTTATTTTTTTGCCTTCCTCGATTTCCCAATCAAATTCAAGCTCCTTTTCTATTCGGCGCGCCTTATACAGATCATCCGCTAAAGGACTCATTGCAAACAAATAGAGTTCCTTTTCCAAACGTTCCCTGGAAGCATCCGGAATAGAAACAGGTATTTCTTTTTTGATTTTTTCAAAAGTGTCGAGCGGCTTAATATCAAATGTCCAACGTTCTAAAATACTGTGAAACAGTGTGCCATAATCAGCCGCTTGCATTTCAATGCGCGCCGGATCATCCCCTTCCGCTAGAAGCGGGTCTTTCTCAGCTGATTTTAGAGATTCCTCAGCTTTGTTAATTAGATTCATCAGGGCTGTTGCTGATGTTTCAATTTGGCTAAAAGTGGGAAATTCCCAATCACTCAGCCGGGTGTACAACTGATTCCAATCTTCTTCGGAGCCCTTTGTGGATTTGATGGGTTTTTGAAGGGTTAGGCTTTGAATAATTTTAGCATCTTCACTAAAAGCCTTTATCTCCTCCCGCTTTTTGGAAGAAGCCAGAGCCCGCTTCAGCCAGACACCTTTATAAGCACCTTCGGTTTTTTCTTCACATCCCAAATGCTGAAGCAGCTTTTCTAAAAAGAAGTTTTCTCCGCTTTTAGGGGCTGTTGAAAGGATCAAATATTCCCTAGCCCGAGTACAAGCCACATAAAAAAGTCTCTTAGCTTCTTCTTCGCGCTTCCTTGACTGTTCTTCTTTGTTTTTTAAATAACGAAAGTCCCCTATTATTTTAGAACCTAATTCGGGAAAATCACACCGAACTCCTAAACCCCACTTACTTGAATAGCTGCAGCGGCTTGAAGAGTGCTGGCTTCCGGCGTCAAAATTAGCCGCAACTACAACTCGGAATTCCAATCCTTTTGCTTTATGAACAGTTAAAATTTTTACGTTCTCCTCATCTTTTTCATCCACCTGAGCCTCTGCCTCTCGGACTTCTTTAACAGTCATCTCAGATAAATGATTCAGAAAATGAGAAAAACCAAAACTTTTAGCGTCAAAACCACGCGCCAGTTCCATCATTTTTTCTAAATTAGCAAATTTTCTTTTGCCGTCAGGCTCTAAAAGTACTTTGGTGTCATAAGATGTATCTAAAACAAGCTGCCTTATAAGCTCGCTAATAGAAAGTTGGTTTTTTTGATCCCGCAGTTTCTTATGTAAAGTTAAAAAGCAACTTAAAATTTCAAGGTCTTTAGAGGGCAAAGATCCTTTAAAACCCGAGCTCCACAATCCATTCCAAAGAGGGGCTTTATCTTTTTTAAGACGATCGCGCTCTTCAGCAAGAATCATCAGTGCATCATCTGAAATATTAAATAAAGGTGAGCGCAAAACACCGATCAAAGCAATATCATTAAAAGGATCTTCGAGGATTTGAAGAAAACTAACAATGTCTAAAATTTCGCATTTTTGATAAAAACCGCGCCCCGCAATAACGGTATAAGGGATCCCCTTGCGGCGAAGGGCCTGCTCATAAACGCTGACATCGGTAAAATTCTTAAGAAGAAGCGCTATTTCGCCAAACTTCAAGTTTGGGATCAAAGGGTCGTTTCGCAATTCCGCCAGACGCTCTGCAACTGCGTCCGCTTCCCATATTTGACGCAGGTCTTTTTTAATAGGCTCCTCCTCATCATCATGAGCAACAATACATTCGATCCTTGGAATGCTTTCCTTTTTCTCTGACTTGTTTTCAGGAAGTCTTAAAGGCTGATAAGTAATCTCTGATTTTTTAAAAATTTCGCTTTCAAAAAGACCGTTTACAAAATTCAAAATTTCAGGCCGAGACCGATAATTATCCTGAAGTCTTATAAGTTTTGTCTCTCCGGTTTCAGCCCTCCGCTCTCGATCCAAAAAAATTCCCACATCCGCTTGCCGAAAAGAATAAATAGACTGTTTAGCATCGCCTACCAGGAACAAATTGGAGCCGGTTGAAAGTCTTTCTAGGATCTCTATTTCAATTGAATTTGAATCCTGAAGTTCATCCATAAGAATAAATTTAAATTTTTCCCGGAGAAGGCGATGAATGGCATGTGCGATATTCCCCTCTTTTCTTAAAAATTGGAGGAGCTTTATCAAAAGATCATCATAATCCAAAAAACCGCACTGGCTTTTCTTTAATTCGATCCGTGCATCAAAAATTTTAATTAGATTCATCATGCGTTTACGATTTTCATTTGAGAGCGCGTCCTCTGCCATAATAATAGATTCGATGATTAAATTTTTAGCACCCCTTAAAAACTCCTGCCACTCAGAACGTTTCCCGCGCATCGTAAAGCTCAAGCTCTCTTTTAGGATTTGTTTGTCCGGTCTGGAGTGGGACAACTCACTGACCGAAGCATTAAGTTTTTCAAAGGCCTCCTTTTCGCTTTTTGAAAATCCGCCGATTTTTTTCATAACTGAGATCGTTTCTTGAATATCTTTAACAATTTCTTTTTGCCGTGTTTTAAGCGGTTTTTCGGACTCTTCCGGCTGCCAGGGGTTTTCTTTGGCGGAGCTTAAAATCACACTCCTTAAATTGATCAATTCGCTCTTCAAGACTTCTTTCGACTTAAATTCGAGAAGAAGCGGATAGATCTCCGGAGAGAGCGCTGCTTCATCTAAGAGTTCTTTCCAAGCTTCGGTTTCAAGAGCGTTCTTTTCGTCCTCCGCGATCACTTTAAAATCAGGATCCACGCCGATCTCAAGGGCATATTCTTTTAAAAGGCGGTTTGCAAAGCTATGTATTGTAGAAACATAAGCTTCCTCAACCTGCCGTCTTAAGTCATCCTGCCCAGCCTCTCTAAAAACCGCGATGAGGCGCCTTTTCATCTCAGAGGCAGCCTTTTCGGTAAATGTAATCGCTAAAATTTCGGTAACCTTTGCTTTCTTTTGGATCACGAGCTCAGCAAACCTTCGAATTAAGACACGAGTTTTCCCGCTTCCCGCTCCCGCTGAGACCAACAGATTTCCCAAATTAAAATTCAGCGCGGAGATCTGCTCTTCAGTTAAAGGAAGTATTTCCTGAAGATTTTTATCCATTAACTTTCCACTCCCATTTCAATTTTTCGCCACTTCTCAAAGCGGCAAATATCATTGAAGGGGCAAGTGTCGGGGCATTTCTTGGGCCTTACAGGAAAGATACTTTTTCGGATCTTCTCAACAAAAGACGCTGTGTATTGGAGCGCTAACTCCTCGAGCCGAGTGACTTCCTTCTCATTATTTTTCTCTCGATCAAGAGCTTTGGTTGGTTTTGCGGATTTAATAGAATAAATCTCATAAGCGACCGGCTCAAGTTTAAAAAGTTCCCGAAGGGCTTTACCATAAAGAGGAAGCTGCAAGTGGGTACCTTCTTCGATTTCGCTTTTCTTAAGCGTGCGGCTTTTCCCTGTTTTGTAGTCAACAATGACTGCCTTTTGCGTTTTTCGATCGACATCCACTCGATCCATTTCACCGATCAGCTCAAACTTCAGCTTTCCCGCTTCGATTTTTAAGGGTGGCTTTGGTGAATCCTCACTTTTCCCAAAAGAAGCTGTTTTCTCGAACAGCGTTGGGCGGTAACTGGAGCCTTCCAGCCTCTTGCTTTCCGCATCAAAAATTTGAGTTAAATATTCCAGAAAACTGTCCTTAAGAAGTTTTTTCTCAAAAGGTTTAATGTGAAATCGCTGAAGAGTTTTTAATTTTTTTTCTATACGCTTTTCTATTTCTTCGCTTGAGAGCTCTCTATTAACCGAAAGAGGCAGCAACTCTTCCAGAAGCCCGTGAAGCAGGCTCCCTTCCACAAGGGGTGAGTCATACTCCAAAAGTTCAGTGGGATTAAGAATTTTTGAAATAAAATATCGAATCGGACAGGCACTATATGTTTCAAGCGCTGTGGGAGAAAAAGTCTTTTTTTGACTCAACTTGTCCTTTAAATCTTTTTCTGAAAGATGAATATCTTTGCCGATGGGCGGCATAGGCTCGCTGAGGCAGTCTGTTTCTTTTTTTTCTAATAAAAAGTTATATAGTGCCGTTACATGGTCCAACTTTTCGGTCCGTTTGGATAACGACTTCCGCTCGCCTAGCTCAAAAGCTAAATGGTTTTTCAGATCGCGGATAGAAATAGCCTCTTCAGGCTCCGGAATCGAAAGAGAGCGGCTTTCTCGTCTCGGAATAATTTGGTTCTCAAAAACTCTGTTGACTTCGTCCACAAAAAAAGACGGTAGCGACTCCTTGCCTTCCAGGTCATAACGCGGATAGGTCAGATAAACTCCTTCGGCGGCACGGGTCAAAGCAAGATAAAAATAATATCGCTCATGCCCAAAACGAGGCAATCGCTTTAAAAATCCCAGCTTGCTAAGCTCCCCACGTTCAACATCTTTCAAAACAACGTCTTCCCGGATCATTCCTGGAAAATTTTTCTGCAAAAGTCCGGCCGCAAACACAAAACGAAACTCTTTTTGTCGGGCCATCTGGACCGAATAAGTCTGAACCGCGTCCTTCACGGGTGACGAAATAGAAAATAGGGACATGTTAACACCCTCTTCCAGGGCATTTAAAAATTCGGCAAAAGCAACATCCCGTTTTCTTGCTTTTTGATTCAATTCGATCTCAAGAACAATTTTTTTAAGCTGCTCATGGGCTTTTAGGTCCACTTTTACTCTTTCCTCGTTAAAATCCTCTTTTGAAAAATGTCCCCAAAGATCATGGCTCTGATCCAAAAAGTTTGAGACATTCTCTAAAGAAAAACCCCTCTGCCATCGGGCTGCCTGCCGCATCAATTGCGTGATGGTTTCTATAAACTTGTCTAACTCTTGAGGTGTTTCACCTCTTTTATCTAGCGACTTAATCCACTTTTCTAAAAACTGAGGAATCTGGCTGGGCTCTTCCCAAGCGCCTTCCGAATCACTAAAACGCCAGAATTCACTTATTAAATCGGGTGGAAGCGTCAAATAGCTCGACCTTAGGAAATTAAGCAGAAGCTTTGCATCGCTTAATCCGGTTTCAAGTATTTTAAAACCATTTAAAAGATGCCTAACCCAAGGATTTTCTCTAAGTTTCCGTCTCTCATGAATGAGCAATGGGATCTCAAAATTTTTAAAAGTTTCTTCTAAAATGGCCTGGTAACCGCCTATATTTCGAAAAAGGATGGCAATATCACTCCAGTAGCATTTTGTAGCACGTTTCAGACGAAGAATCTCACGGGCGATCCATTGGATCTCACCGCTTGTTCCGACTCCCTCAAAAATCTGAATTGATTCCGGCGCTATTTCTTTGGAGTTTTTATTCGAGAAAAGGGCTTCCTCTAGATATTTTAAATCATCACGCTTTGTCCGCTGATTAACGGTAAAAAGAGCTTTTTCATTTTTATGATCAAATCCGCATTCTTCTAACTTTTTAATCGTATGAGAAGTTATCTCAAACAGCTCTTCCCTGTTCCCGTTCTCATGGGTCAGAAAAATAGAGACTGAAACGCGCTCGGCTAAATTCTTTAAAAGCCTCCGCTGCCCGGGCAAAAAGTCATAAAATCCATCAAACCAGATCTCTTTTATTTCCTTTAAAAATTGCCAATTACCGATATTGTTTTCGAGGGCCTCTCTAAAAGCATCATCAAAATCAAAGAGGTTTAAAGATTTTTTTCGTTTTTCATAGGCAGTAAAAACAGATTTCAGATCCAGGAGCTTTAAATAAGAGACCTCATCCGCGGGATAACAAGTCAAGGCATCTTTAAAGTCTTTTTCTGTTAAAAACAACCCTTTCCATTCTGAAATAAAACTCGCCAAGGCGTCGGCAAAGCTCGAAAGACGCCGTGCTGTTTCATAATATTGGAACGGAATCGTCTCTAAGATCTCTTTCAAAATTAATTTCTTTTGGATGTTGCTGATCTCCCTGCCTTGAATTTGAGGGAAAAGATTCTGAATAAAATCTCCGTAGCTTAAAACAGAGCGAGAAAAAAGAACCGGCTCGTCGATTTGTTTTAATAAAAGATCTCTGAGGCGCTTTGCCTGTTCGCCGTAAGGGACAACGATTATTTTTTTGGGGTGAAATTTCTCAGCGCCCTTTAAGGAATTCAAGTGGTTGGCTAATTCGCTGACTAAATGATAAGTCTTTCCTCGACCAGCAGGCGCTGTAATGATTTTCGCGTTATTTTTCATAAGCTTTTAATCCCACGCTAAAGTGCGGGCTATTTTATTTATTGCCTTTTTCTTTTATAGAGCACATTTAAACGTGCCCTGCTCTATTCACTATTCACTAGCTACTAATCACTACCAAACTGCTTCGTAGTTTGGTACGCCGGGCACCGGTCTTGATGCCGGCAATGTTTGCACATGGAATTCAGCGTTGCCGGAAAATCGTGCGCCGCTTCAATTGTTTGGATCTCAGATCGAATTTCTGAGAGAAGCTTATCCAGCTCTTCGGCACTTCTTGGTTTGATTTGAAAAGTGACACCCGAAGCGACATAAAACCATACAAATCTGATTAAGCTTTCATTGATCTCTTGGCCTTTCCGTAGATTTTTAAGGCCTAATTGATAAATGCTAAGCTGCCTGTCTGTTTTGAGGGTTTCCTCATCTGGGAGACTTCGCGAAGTCTTATAGTCCTGTATCTCGGTAAGGCCTTCTTTATTTTTGGCAAGCCGATCAATATAGCCGATCACTTTATTTTTTCCTTCCGAATCAACCGGGAATTCAAACTTTACCTCAACACCAAAAGTTTTGGTTCTGGCGTTCTTACCAAAACCTAATTCTTGATCATAAAAATTTCTGACACATTGCTTCCCGTAATTTAAATAATCTTCCGCTTTTTTTTGGGTTTCGGAAATTTTAATGCCATTGTGCCACTTCTTTTTCCAGAGTTTTTCGTAACGATCCAAAAGCTCTTCTATGAAATACTCGTGCTCTTTGCCTTTTTCATAGAGTTCCTCCATAAGCTCATGAAAGCGGCTCCCCACGAAAGCTTCTATGCTTTCGGTTTTTGTTTTGATCCGGTCAATGTAGGTGAGTTTATATTGATAGCGGCAGCGTTTAAATGTTTCGAGCTTTGAATGAGAATAAGTCGCCATTAAGCACTTTTAGGAACAAGGATTTCTTCGGCTTGAATTTCTAAGAAAGGCTCTATCTCTTCTTCCGCGTAAATTCTATCGGGGTAAAAACTAACAACACCTCTAACACGCACGAGACCCGGACCTAGTTTTTCAACAACCGCTTGAGAAGCATGAATCCTAGGGCTTGTAATTCCGGTCTTCTTGACACAGCCTTGACAATGGGCGGGAGGCGGAAAAGGGTCTTGCGTAAGACGAAATGTCACGAGAGACTCTCTATCGAAATGACCCTGAATATCAACCGCTCGGTTCACCCATTTACCATAATTCATTGTTTCATAAGCTGAATCAATCTGGCCAAAACTAAGCTTTTTATAAACCTCTTGCTTGCCATCGGAGGAATAAATGGGAGTCCATTTTCTTTCCTTTAGAATAAATCCCTCGTCGGCACAAAGCAGCGTCGTGCTAAATGTTAATAAAATCAAAATGATTAATTGTTTCATTTTAATGATGCTTCTTCCCGCAAGAACATGACATGAGCCGCTCTTGCTCCTTTTTATCCCCTTTTACAAAGAATAATGGAAAAATAATATCACTCAAACAGCAAGGCGCCCATACCGCAATAAAAAGAAATATGAAAATAGCCGGATAGAGGTACCAGAAAAACACCTCTCCCCCCGCCATCACCATATGAAAAAGAGACGCCCATGTGCTAATAAGTACGTGTCCGGCATGAGGAAGCTTGGTTGTTGGCCAAAAATAGGCTATTCCCACACCAATTACCGCTAGTGGATTAACAATCCACCATTCTTCAATAAAACCGATATGGGCCTCGGAGTGTGGCATGTGTAATATTTTTTCGCCCCAAAAAGGAATCAATGAATCACTCAGAGTCGCGATTCCAACCGAACCCAAATACCCTACGGCCAGGACTAATAAAAAATTACGGATACTTTTAGTTTTGTTTTTTTGGTATAAGCAAAATAAAGAGGCGGTCACGATGGCGCTTAATAAAACATGCGCTGGATGGAGTGTGTAGAAAATTTTATAAGAAACCCCCGACGGGATTTTTTGAAAAGCAAACATTAATAAAACACCGGTTAAAGCGCCAAAACCCGTAAAAGGGGCGTGGTGTTTAAGCTCTCTTAAGATAACTTTAAGCATAGGGGATTATAGCGGAATTAGGTGGTAGGTGATAGGTGATAGGTTTTATTTAACCCCACCTAACCTCCCCTTAAACTAAGGGGAGGGATCCTATAGAACTCCCCTCTTAGATTAAGAGGGGCTGGGGGAGTTAAATACTAGTCACTATCCTCACCACACCGCCCAATTCCCCGTACTCACTGCCGTTATCCAAAGCAGAAGATTGGCTACCGAATGAGCTAAAATACACGACCAGAGATTACGTGTTTTTTGGAAAAGCCAGTTCATTAAAAGGCCCATTAAAAGTGCCGGTATCCACTCGTGATGAATAAGGCCAAAAATAAGCGCTGATCCTATAAATGTCATAGAGGTAAAGCTGCCAGGTGGAATCGTGTACCAATTAACGCCTTTTTGTAAAAATCTCGGTAAGAAACTGCGGAAAAAGAGCTCTTCAAGCCACGGAGCTAAAATTACCATTCCAATAAATTTAAGCGCTAAAGTTGTTTTGAAAAGCGGAGTTGGATTAAAAATAGGTTTTCCGCCGAAAATTTTTGGATAAAAAGGGTCAAGCCATAGCCAAAAAACAAATATTAAAATTCCAAAAATAATTCCAAGCCAATCCTTCTCGATTCTAATCTCTCTATACTCTTTTAAGAAAAAAACGAGTAATGGGAGCGTTAATAAAACACGCGCGGCATACGCCCAATAAGGATCCTTCCAAAATATAAGGGCTAAGGGAGGAATGGCGACATAAACAATAAAAGGGAGAAGGTAGGCAGTCATAACTTAGTATATAAAAAAATCCCCCTGGAGAGCGAGCCTCCAAGGGGATTTAATTAATAGTTTAAACTATTTTAGGTGTTTTGAAACGAGCTTCGTCATTTCAAACATGCTAACGATATTCTTACCTTTGAATACAGGCTTAAGATTAGCATCAGCTTTGATGTTTCTTTTGTTCTTAGGGTCTTGAAGCTTGTTCTTTTTAATGTACTGCCAAAGCTTCTTCACAACTTGGGTACGTGGAAGAGGCTTGGAACCAACAATAGTAGCCAACGCTTCAGAAGGCTTGAGTGGCTTCATGAAAGCAGGGTTTGGTTTTCTCTTTGATTTTGCTTTACCTTTTTTTGCTTTAGTCTTTTTTGCCTTTTTGGCCATTAACTTTCTCCTTTATAAAAAAGTTTTGGTTAAATCAACCTGCGTCCTCGAGCAATAAGTACTGCTTCCGAACTGGTCATTATTATATGATTTTCAGAGGGAAATAGAACACTTTTCCCTCTGAAAAATAACTTTTTTTTAATTTTTAAAATATTAAATCTGGCCGCGGATATCAGGAGGAGCGATAGTTTCACCGTCTTGAATAGGTTCTTTTCTTGGATTTCCTTTTCCAAACTTTTTGAAAATCGCTACGATCTCATCGTACTCGAGCTCATTACATCGAACCAACTCCTTAGCAAGATGATCTAAAATAGGTCTGTCCGTCTCTAAAAGTTCAACAACTTCGCTTTCGCACTCTTTTAAAGTTCGAAGCGTATCTTCATTTAAACAGCTTTTGATTTCTTCGGAAAGCTGTCCGTCAGGAATAGCTGCATAATCCCCCACCAATCCTAAATTATTCATCCCTAATTGCCAGACCATTCGGTGAGCCAACTGCATAGCTTTTCTAAAATCAGAGCTCACGCCTGTTGTGGTGGCGGTTTTACCGTAAACAACTTTTTCAGCCACGTACCCGCCTAAAGCCGTTTTAATATCCGCCAGAATATCCTCCTTACGCTTGCTAAAAAATTCTTCTACCGGCTGGTGATACACAACACCTAAGGTAGAACGTCTTGGAATAATGGAAGCTTTAAAAACATCATCTGTGGGATGAAGTAAGAAAGTTGATATTACATGCCCCGACTCGTGATAGGCAGTTTTAAGCTTCTCTTTCTCGCCTACCTGAAGAGGTGTCTTAAACCCTAGATCGATGCGCTCCATTGCTTCTGATATTTCTTTAAAGGTAACGGCTTCCTTCCCTTCTTTGGTGGCAAGGAGGGCAGCTTCTTTAACAATGCTCTCGATATCTGCGGGTGTTTTGTAAACCGTGTTTCTAGCTAATCTGACACAGTCGACAGACTCATCATGCTTGATCTTACTAAGATAATAACGAAATACTTTTTCTCTGCCCTCCAGGTTCGGCGGACGAAGATGAACTTTACGGTCAAAGCGTCCCGGTCTCAGGAGAGCCGGATCTAATATGCTTTCCGGCGCGTTTGTAGCTCCCATGATAATCACGTTTTCTTCCGTCTTTTTACCCAGGCCGTCCATTTCAACAAGAAGCTGGTTTTGAGTAGAATTGGTTTCGCTGTTTCCAAACTGGCCAAAAGTGCGGTTCTTTCCCATAGCATCCAATTCATCAACAAAAATAACGCAGCCGCCGTAGGCATAAGCGAGCTGCCGCGCCTTTTTAAAAAGCTTTCTCACACGAGAAGCGCCGACGCCCACAAAAATCTCAACAAATTCTGAAGCAGCTAATGATAGAAAAGGCAAGCCAGATTCAGTGGCAACGGCTTTGGCTAAATAAGTCTTACCGCACCCCGGAGGGCCTAAAAGTAAAATTCCTTTTAAAATTCTCCCGCCGATTTTACGGAGTTTGGTGCGGTCTTTAATCAGCTCGACAAGCTCCCATGCCTCTTGAACCGCGTCGTCAATACCAATAACATCTTTAAAATGAACGTTGACTTTTTGGCCTTCAATTTGTTTTTTTCCGATTTTTCCGAATCCGCCTCTTAAAAGAATCATATAAAGGGCTACAAAGACAAAAGCCTGTAAGCCGCCGATTAAAATAGTGACGGGAAGCTGAGCGATGGTGATATTACGGTAGAAAGGTTCAAGGGCAGCTAGACCCCACCAGCTTAAAGCTGTCAAAATTAAAAGGACAATTCCAATAATAAGCTTTATTTTGTGATTAACCCAAAACAAATAGAGTCTTCTAACTTTTAAATCTGGTATTCCTGCCATAAGGATTGAATTCTATCAAAAATTCGGAAATAAGGGAGAAATAATTAGTGGTTGGTAGACAGTAGCTAGTGGTTAGCAAGCATTTACTTGCTATCTACTAACCACTAACTACTATTCGCCGCAAGAATTCGTATTATGAATTCTTGCTCGCTTTTTCTAGCTTCTTGAATTGGTCCCACATAGCTTTTGGCATGCGGTCACCAAACTTAGAAAGAAACTCGTGAATATCTTTAACTTCAGCATCCCATTCTTTCATATTGATGTCAAAAAGCTGATTAAGCTTATCTTCCGGAATATCCAAGCCGCTTAAATCTAAGTCTTTCACATTAGGCACTAAGCCGGCTGGTGTTTCCTTAGCATCAACTTCACCATTAACCCGGTCAACAATCCATTTAAGAACACGGATGTTTTCACCGAATCCCGGCCAAATAAATTTGCCGTCTTGATCGGTGCGGAACCAGTTAACATTAAAAATTTTGGGAGCATTTTTAATCTTTTTGCCCATTTCGCACCAATGTCCGAAATAGTCTCCCATGTTATAACCGCAGAACGGAAGCATTGCCATCGGGTCACGGCGCAAAACACCGACCTGATGAGCTGCTGCCGCTGTGGTCTCAGAACCCATACGAGCTCCAAGAAATACACCGTTTTCCCAGTCAAAACTCTCGGTTACAAGAGGTATCAGCTTAGTGCGGCGGGCACCAAAGATAATAGCTGAGATCGGAACACCTTTAGGGTTCTCAAGCTCTGGTGACAAGGTTGGTGTATTGGCTATTGATACAGTGAAGCGTGAATTAGGATGTGCAGCCTTCTTGCCGGAGGCCGGATCCCAATCATTTCCTTGCCAATCTTGAAGATTTTTAGGAACTTCACCGTCAAGACCTTCCCACCAAGGCTCATTCGTATCTTTGTTACGAGCAACGTTAGTGAAAAGCGTTGGATAAAACTTATCCTTTTTCAAAGTTTTAATCATATTCGGGTTAGTGTTCATGGCAGTTCCTGGCGCTACGCCAAAGTAGCCTGCTTCAGGATTAATTGCCCAGAGTCTGCCATCAGGACCAATATTAAGCCATGCAATATCATCGCCAATAGTCCAGATCTTATAACCTGGAAGTGCTGATTCAAGCATCGCAAGGTTGGTCTTACCACAAGCGCTGGGAAGAGCTGCTGTAATATAAGTGACTTTCCCTTTAGGGTCTTCAAGGCCAAGGATCACCATATGTTCAGCAAGCCAACCTTGAGTCTTACCCATAGCAGAAGCTAATCTAAGCGCTAAACATTTTTTTCCCAACAGAGCGTTTCCGCCGTATCCAGAACCAACGCTCCAGATAAGTTTATCATTAGGAAAATGCATAATAAGACGTCTTTCAGGGTTCAAGTCTCCAATTGAGTGAAAACCTTTAATAAAATCATCTGAATCTCCAATCATGTCTAATGCGGCTTTTCCCATGCGAGTCATAATGCGCATGCTGACAGCCACATAGCTACTGTCTGTGACTTGTACACAAGGCTTTGCATAAGGAGAGTTAGCATCCCCCATTGTGTAAGGCATCACATACATCGTGCGGCCTTTCATGCAACCCTTAGAAAGCTCTGTCATCTTTCCCTTACCATCCTCAGGTGACATCCAATTGTTATTAGAGCCGGCATCTTCCTTATCGGGATAACATACGTATGTTAAATGCTCTGTTCTTGCAACATCTTGCGGATGTGAATAATGCAAATAAGAATTCGGCCATTCCTTCTGGTTTAATTCAGAAAAAACCGGTTTACCGTTAAGCTTTTCCTCTTCAATACCTACCTTAATTAAACGGCGTGCTTCTTCTTCGCTGCCGTCACACCAAACCACCTTGTCTGGTTGTGCTAGTTTAACTTGTTCTTCCACCCATTGTTCATATGGTTTAACCATAACGAATACCTTCCTTATTTGCTTAAATTTCATTTTCTCACAAAAAAAGTGACGGTCGTTTCAAAGGACAGTCACCTTCTTAATGATCAACACTTTTAAATCGCGGGCTATTCTATTGATTTAATAATAAGAGGCAACTGTTTTCGAACGAATAAAGATACTGTCTACCCCCTCCCTTAGCTTCCCTTTAATTTAAGGCAATATCATTTACTAGCCTCTGGTGTAAACAATGTTATTTTGGTTTAATGCCGAGGGTGTAGCCTAACCCGCCTGTTCGGGGTGTTTTTGAGTGATTTGTAAGGCTCTTTCCTTGTCTGTAATAAAGAGAACCTTACCATGAACGAAAAAATATCCCGAATAGGTGGGTTGCCCTATAAACTAAAAATTATTACGCAGCGCGGGCTACTTCGAGACTAGCCTTAAATTTCTCCATCCATCCTTGGATCATCTCACTCATTATGTAGTAAAAATCCAAATAAAAAGTGTTTCCGGATTTGATAAGGCCCGAATCAAAACCAAGCTCTCCCCCTTGAGCTAAAATCCCAAAAGCTAAAGTAGCCAAATAATCAATAGCTCGTACAGATTTATCAGGAGACCTCAAGGACTCATCTTTCATTACCTTATCTGTAACTAGGCGCAATCCATCAAAAGCAGCCAGCTGTTGCGAGAAAAGCTCTCCATTAGTACCAACGATAGCCACTTGAGGGTACTTGGCTTTAGCTTCATTAATTACTTCAAACAATTTCTTATCTTTCCGCGTTTTGATAAATAAGTTTTTACCTATGAATTGCTGTAATTCGGACGGCAATTCCCCCGCTAACTCATCTGAGATATAGAGAGTAAGGAGGTTCTTGGGGTTAATTGCCAAAAGATCTACATAATAATCAAAATCTAATTGCCCAAAGTCGCCCACGTTTCTCACCGACACAATAACATTGATGTCCTCGCTATGATTAATGAGGACAGATCTGAGAGTTTCTCCAGCTCTTTCTTCCGCTCCCAAACTTGCGCCTTCTGCTTTCTCAAGAAGAGCCTGGTTATCGAAGGTGATTTCTGTTTTGGTATCATCAAAGGAAATATCGAGTCCCATTTTTTGAATTTCGCGTATTGCATCCTCGTGATTTTTAATTTTGTTCTTAAGATCGATTAAATCTGCATAAGTTACGTCTTTTAAAATTTGGGTAACAAGAGGTGCTACTTCACTAGCTTTATCAGAAACCGTTGTAAATGAAACTGTCCGGAAATTAATAATACGTTCTACCGGAACATTTTCGACAACCTGGTTGATAAGAAACAAAAATTTGATCATAGCCTTAGCCGGCATAGCCTGGAATAAGAAAACCGCATAATTGAATATTCTTATTTTATCACGAAGATTATCGCGAAACCGGTCCATGCCGCTCTCGCCAAGAGTCAACTTAAGATCTTCCATTTCACCATGAACCCTCTGAAACTTTGCCTGGTTAAGAACTCCGTGCCTATTTGAAGAGAAACGCATCAAGCGATATTCATCAAATCCTCTAATAATACTCCTAAGATCCTCGCGATCCATAAAATTTAAAAGAAATTGGGACTTGTCCTCGCTAATAAAAGCACCTTCTCTGAAAGATCTGTAATCGGCCAAAGTAAAAAGACCGGCCATTTTTAAAAGATCGTCAACTTCACTGCCCGGCACAACAACAGCGGACGATAAAAATTCATTTGGATTGGTTTCACCAAAATAAACATTGCCTACTGTAAGGCTGTGCCGGATAAACCACTCCAGCCTTTTGGATCTTTTTTTAGCGGGTGTTCTAATGAGCCCCAGCTTATGCATTATAGGCCGTATCATATGAGCCCCTTTTTGAGGATGGTCCTTATGCTCTTCTAGTTCTCCGATATTATGCAAAATGGCATAAAGGTAGAACAGCTCTCTGTCTCTTGGGGTTTGGATAAGTTCCCTAAAGGCCTGATGATATTGCCCAAAAACCTCTTCACTCACCTGCCAGCCGGCTGAATTTTTATTAAAACCTTCGCGATCATTCAATTCGATAAAGCTTAAGTTTTTCAACACTTCAAGCGCGTGTACCGCCACATTAGTGCCGCCCGGACTTTCCATATATGAAGTGTCAATCAAAAATGGAAAGGCTGTAAGAATTTGAGGGCCATCGATATTTGATCCCAAAAGATCCTGATAAACATTTTCGCTGTTTCGAAGCACCTCCTTCACTTTTTCATATGCTGCCGGGTCAATAGCCTCTACCATTTTTTCCATTTTTTCTACCGGAAGCCTTTTTTCTTCGGGGGATTTAGAGTCTTTAAAATCAACCAGCCCTTCAAAAACTTGAACGGTAAGGAATAGAGAAAATTCATCAAAAAGATCTTCGAAAAAATCTAAAGTAAGATCAAAGTCTTCAACGGTAAGTAAGATTTTTTCGCGATCTTTTGCCTCTTCGGCAAAAGACGCTTTTAAAGATTTGATCAACTCAGCAAATTTTCTATAAGGATCCACAATTACATCAAAAAGTCCTGGGCCTGCTTTTTCATCCAAAATTCCCATATCGCTGAAAAGCGCTTTTTCGATACGGGAATTCATTTGATTAAAGCTGGCAGATAAATCATCGATTTCAGTAGGGTCAATTTTTAAACCTTCATCAAATTTCTTCTTAATTTCTAAGAATTTCTGCTTGAAATCAAAGAAAATGGGTAGGGTTTCTTCAACCATATCCCGTGTAAGCATTCCCAATTCATCAGGCTTAGCTGCCTCGCCCAAGCTAGCGCCTGAAATGTTAAGCTTCTCGATAAATTCATTTAAGAACTGATCTGCTTCTTCGGGCGAAAGCCTAACAGCAGCCAAATATTTCTCTAGTTCCCCGCGATTGTTCCAAATTTTTTCATAATCTTCGTTGCTCGTGATAGAGACAAGGCCCAACTTTTCAAAAATACCTATTTTTGCCCGTCCGGCTCTTATGACAGGATTATCAGAGTTGTTATTTAGAAAAACATAAATTCTGCCGTCTAAAAACGCGATATTATGCGGAATATTCTTTTTGATTATAAAACTCAAAAAATCACTGGTAACATCAAGAAGGTTCTTTCTATCAACGCTCGAAAAAACAAATCCTGTCTGGTAAAAACTATCGATGAGGCTCGCGATTTGAACGCGTCCGATCACTGCTTTTTCTTCTAGAAATTGATCGCGGATAGGGATCCGGCCTAAAAATGGAATATCTTTTTCATAAATACCCTGGACGTGAAACTGATTAACACTTGAGCCGGCTTCCCAACTATTAAAACCAATAACCGAATTACTTCTTTCGTGAAAAGTCAACATATCACGAAGCAGTTCCCGATTTACTACTTGAGGATATTTTGCGATTTCTTCAATAGAATCCGTATAGCGATTCATTAAAAAAAGATGAGGTAAAATAGGGCGATTATTGGTCGTGATTTCATACAAGGCTTCATTAATTCTAACCATCATAATTTTTTGTTCGGGCGTAAAATCTTTAAAATATTTTCCGTCCGGATCAAAAGGAGGTGTAACGGTTACAGGCCCGCTCAAGTCGGGTAATGCCTTAGCCGCTCTTTTGTGAACTTTAAGAAGAACGAGATCGTTTCCAGAGAGCCGCTCTTCTTTTTCTAGAGGGTTTCTAAGATCATATTCAAGCCCTCTCCCAGGGCCAGCTCCACGGTTTAAGATTTCCTGATATCGTGTTCTAATCAAATAATCAAACCAGGCAGTTTTTGGCATTTGATCAAGCGGAATAACAGTTTTTACATAATCAAGCGATCGCTTTATTCCCTCTTCGGGACTAATTCCAAGCGACTTACCTTCCGCTCTAAATATCTCATCCTCAGGCGGCGCTCTCTCTTCGCTCTCAGTTCCCGCCACGGCGGGCAGGCTCAACTCTATGCCCTGCTCTCTCGCGTATTGTGCCCTAAGAAAAACTCCGTATTCATCAATCTGAGTAGCTAAACGGTTATATGCTTGCTTTCTCTCTTCATCATCAATCGAGAGTTTTATTTTTTCATGAAAACTTTGAAATATCTGCTGTAAAGCATTATCAACTGATTCTTGCCTTAATGAATAAATTGATTTAGCTTCGTCTTCATTTAAAGCGGCCGCATATACCTGCCTTAAACCTCTTTCAAGACGGCTAGGCAAAGAAAACATAATGCCCTGCTCTTTTAGAGTGATGATTGCGAGCACTTTGGCTATGTTTTCACGCGCTCTTAAATCAGAAAGTGAATGGGCTGAAGCATGTACGAGGGTTAATGTCTCGATTAATTTATCTCGTATTTCTTGAAGCTCCTGGATAGGAATGTTGCGTTCAACTAATTCGACTATTCCAGCACTAAGCGCAGCCCATAAACGCAGATTGATAGCAGGAATTCTATCATTTACATTAATATTTATTTGATCCAAATAGATTAGTAACGCTTCTTTTGCGGATAATAGTTGGTCGTCGGCAAGTCTTTCAACATCTATCGCGATTCTAGGTCCAAGATCATGAGCCTCTACTAATGAAATTGTATTAAGATCGGGAAGCTTCAAAGAATCAGGCTCGCCCCCTAATTCCCCAAGACTCTTCCCCTCGCTCTTTTTTTCCAAGGCATCGTCGATCAACATTCGAACGCCATCTTCTATTTCGCTCACATCATCAGCGGCAGGCCAATTCTCAAGATTACCTTCCCACGGTTCAACAAGCACGACACCATAAGGATTCCCCAGCTCATTGACCTGATTAAGAACATCTCTATTGTCATCAACCAAAATATCATAACCCAATATCGCTAAATTTTTAGGCGGCCAAATGGCTCTGTCGTTTCTCTCATAAAAACCTTCGGGAGCATTGCTGGGGTCACGAGCAATAAAATCGGGCGAATAAGCCTCGTAGTTTTCTTTAGTAATAATTAAATCAAATCGGGTAAAAAGATGGGGGAAATACGAGTCGACATGTTTTACATAAGGCCTGTTTCCCTGAGTCCAGAGCACCCACTTCACTTCGTCTTTGTAAGCATTATCCATCATAAGGCGCAATATCATTTCCATTATATTGGGACGAAAAGTAATATTTTGTATTTTATGCTCCTTATCTACTTCGGTATTCAAAATGGTTTGATCCAGATCAACAACAACAGTAATCCGCGAATCCGCTCGTTCTACATTATAAAATTCAGGGTCATAGACAGACTCATTGAAAAATTGAAGAAATTCAAAAGATGGTATTTGCTGTGTCTTACTAAAAGAAGCTGATCGTCTACTGGAAATTTCTTCAAGGAGAGCTTTGCCTAATCGGTAAGCCTTCTCGATTTCTTTTGGATCAATCTGATAATGAATCATAGACCGGGTGAGAATATTAAACTCTGGGATCAGATAAAAATTAAAACCTCTCTTTTCTGCCTCATCGTTTATCCTGTTAATAATGGGTAGGGCAAGATCAAACCACTCTATTATTTCTTCTGTATAATTCTTAACGCCATGCCCTTGATAAATACGCCATAAAAATATCTCGATACCGTTTTGAGGATCCCAATTTTTTGAAGTGGCACGTTCAGTGATAACTGTTATCCACCGGCTTAAAATCGGAAAATCTTCGGGATGAGCCCGGACCAATTCAACAATCCCGCCTCTCATTTCTTCCTGAGATATTCCTTTCAATCCGGCCTTCTCTAGTATAAAAGTGTGATGCTTTCCCTTTTTATCAATAAAATTGTTTAAGAGCTCTTTTCTTAAAAGCTCAATTTCTTCCGGTTTTAAAATCGCTTCAAGTCCAAGGCCCTTGGTAACAGCATCACCCAGCTTGTCTTTGCCTGTTATCTTAAAAATCTTATTGGTGCGTTTGATAGCTAAGCGGAGCTTTTCTTGAATTGTCATTTTTTGAGGCGGTGCTAACATTTTTCTTATAAAATTCTCCGCTTCGTCTTCCGGAACACCCATCTCTTTTAAAGCCTCACGGCCAATCTGCTCCTTTTTGGATTCGCTCGCACTCGACTCAAAAATCCACTCGGTCACAAAAGTATCTTTCGGTTTCATTGCGAAAAGTTGTTTTAAATAAAGTTTTTGGTCTTCCTTGGGGCGAAGATGATCTATCTTGGGCGAAACAACAACAAAAGGTATTTCTTTCTCTCTTAAAAACCGGGTGAGACCTCCCGTGTGATAGCCGCCGACTAAACAAATTGAAGCAGGTTCTTTAATAATCCGCTCCTTAAAAATTACCTCTCTTTTCTCGGCGGCATCATAAAAATTAAGAACCGCTTTTAATACCTCATTCCACTTAATAAAAGGTGAAAAGGATAACGAGACTCCTAAAGCCCTGAATTGTTCTTCCAAGGAATCGGTGAAAAGAAGCGGTAAAACCTTCTGAAATTCTTCCTTTTCCAAACGGGAGAATTCCATGCCGAGTCCCTTATTTAGTAAATCAATTCGCCCACTAAGCTGGATAAGTGTCTTCTCCTTTTCACTTTCGGATAAAAGATCTGCAACACTGCTCTCAAAGCTGAATAATTCTTCAAAAACCTGATTAGCGCTTAAAATCTTTAACTGGTCTTCGAGCCTCTTACGCCCTTCCTCGCCAAGCTTATCTTTTGAACCTCTTAAGCTTAGAATGGTTTTGAGAGCCGGTAGTTTCTCCCAACCACTGCTTTGAGACGCCAAATACTTCAAATAATCAAAAAGTGATAGTTTACCTTCACTAAAACGCGCTTTTCTTTTATCAAATTCTTTTAGTTTCTTAGAATAAACCTTAGCTTTTAAATTTTTAAGCCTGGAACTTACTCTGTTAAACTGGCTCTTAAACGCTTTGGTTTGAAGCTGATAAAGATTTAAAAAGGCATCATGGTTTGCGTCGTAGAGCTTTTTATTTTCTAAGCCTATATAAGTAACATTTTGATTATTAAGATTAATATCAAAATACTCTCCGCCCTTTAGGATTCCTTTTTTCATCCATCGTTTTGTCAGCTCCCTTTTTTTTCTTTTATCCGGAAATTCCTTTAAAACTCGCGTATCAATAGATTCAATAACGCCTTCAAGAAAAATGGTCCTGTATGAATATTGATTTGTAAAATGCTGAAAGAGTTTTGCTTCTGACATTTGAGCGTCAAAATTAATGTGTGCATCTTGTATTAAGATAAGCGGCAAGCTCTCGCTCGCCCTATCCTGAGCTCCCAAAAAAACCTCTTCAACCTTGCCTAGCCGAGCGGGCACAGTCCACTGGAGGACTTGCCCTGCGGGAGTGATTTGGGGCATCTCGGCTAGAACAAGGTGAAGAGGCTCAATGGCTAAAAAACTGGAGAGAATAAAACACGGCAGGAGTATCGTGCTTAATATCCGTCTAAAGTTAAAAAACCAGCTCATCTTTATCTCCTGGTTTTAAAATAAAACCCTTAAATACATCGCTTGATGTAATGTTAAGTACTAAAAAATCAGGCACCCCCGCCTCTCATTGAAGTATGCCTGGTGGACTTAAAAAATGCAAAAATTTGAGAAAAAAATTAGAACTTTTTCTTACGAGAACGGCCTGTTACATCAAAACGCTCTTCTTCGACTAATCGACCACTTTTCCGTTTCTCAATTGATTTGATCTTACCGCCCCGGTAATAGGCCTTGGAAATTCCTTCGGGCACCCCATTAACATAATTAAGTTCGGCCGCCAAAGTGCCATTCCGATAATATGTTCTGACTGACCCTTCAACGACACCTTTCTTATGGTTAATCTCAGCTTTAACACCGCCTCCCTTAAAAAAGACTTTGCCAACCCCTTCTAATAGACCATTTTTAAAAATGCCCGTGCGTTTTAATTCGCCCGTACCGTAATATTCTTTAGTCTCCCCTTCTTTTTTTCCGTTCTTATAAGGGGTTTCGGATTTCAATTTTCCGCTTTTATAGTATTCCTTTGTGATCCCTTCCTGATTGCCGTCTGAAGCATAACCCTCCAGTCTCAGCTCGCCAGTTTCATAAAATTCTTTTATTGGTCCATTTGGTTTGCCATTATGAAAATTCCATTCGGCCTGAAGCTCACCGTTAGGATAATAAAGCTTTGTAACTCCCTGCTGGAGACCATCTTGAAAAGAAGCCTCGATATTAAGTTTGCCGCCTAGATAATAAGTTTTCGAAACACCGTTTAGTTTTTTATTTTTGTAAAGCCACTCTTCTTTTAAAGAACCGTCACCATAAAACATCTTAACCGTGCCATCTTTTTTCCCTTCGGGAAAATCAATTTCAAGAGGCGCAATTTGAGGATTTTGATTATTGGGAATGGATTTTTGGTTCTGTGCAAAAATTGGATTAGAAAAATTTAAGACAAGTAAGGCGATGAAGCTAAAAAAGATATTCTTTCTCATGGGCTTAATTATACCAAAAAAGGGTGTTAGACAAAATCTGAAAAAAATTTGAATGCGTTTTTAAAATGGAGACACGTGCCATGCAAGCGCGCTGGAGAAAAGCATATGTCCCCACTTCTTCCTCCCTGCGCCATGCGCCCTGCACTATGCTTAACAAGTTAAATGAAATCCTCCCGCAACTTTCCTGCCCTTTTCTATCATTGCATTGAACACTTTAACAGCCTCGCTCGTTTTTTTAGCAATCACTTCAATGTCACGTTCTTGGAGTTCTTTCTCGATGTTGTCCGGAACCTGCATCATACCCAAAGCGCCGCGCCCAACCACTAAAATATCTGGCTTATTATTTAAAATCTCTTTTAAATCTTCTTTACACAATGAATGGCCGGATTTTCGCCACCAGTTAGGCAAAACTTCATCAGGAAAAATAATTAGGTCAGTTTTGTAGACTTCCCCATTAACTATCATTTTTCCAAATGAATAACTATCAATTTTCATAGTAAAATATTAACAAAAAATGACACGTAGTGTCACCTTAGTGTTTGGAATTTGTGTTTTTAAATTTTGGATTTGTCTGTGTTTTGTGATTTGTGTTTTGTGATTTTTATCGCTATAGCATTATAATACCCCATGTCCTCACAGAGCCCTATAATCGTCCCCAATAACGAAAAACGCGTCCTTCTCCACGTCTGTTGCGCGCCCTGTTCCGGTTCCGTTATTGAAGATATTAAAAAGGCAGGCACTGAGCTAACTCTTTTTTTCTACAACCCCAATATTTATCCAAAAGAAGAATATGATATTCGAAAAAATGAAGTTATGCGATACGCTAAAGAGCTTGATATCCCCTTTATTGACGCTGATTATGATAGTGGGCGCTTTTTCGAGTTAACCAAAGGTCATGAGAACGAACCCGAAAGAAGCAAGCGTTGTGATATTTGTTTTGAAATGCGTTTAATGATGGCGGCTCAATACGCTCATACGAACGGGTTCCGAGTCTTTACAACAACCCTCGGTATTTCCCGGTGGAAAGACTTTGATCAGGTGACTCGAGCCGGTCAAGCTGCCGCCTCGCTCTATCCCGAATTAATTTATTGGGCTCACAATTGGCGAAAAAATGATGGGGTTAAAAGGATGCACGAAATTTCCGAAAAAGAAGATTTTTACAAACAACAATACTGCGGATGTAAATTTTCACTTCGCGACCATAATTTGAAAGAAATAGAAAAGGACACAACACCATAAGTATTGCGCCCTTCCTTGAAAAACTAGCGACTAACCACTAGCCACTAACGACTGGCTTTAGCCTTACTTAGTTGTAGCTGGCTGCCTCTCATCGATAATCGCAGCATCATCCTTAGAGACCGGCTTTGCTGCCAGGTATTCATAAAGTTCACGATGCGCGTTCGCATTTTCTTGCGCCATTTCAAAAAGCTTTTTAGCCACTTCAGGCTTTGCCTTAGTGAGCATCTTGAAACGGTTTTCCATCGCAAGATACTCAGCAACAGGTTTCTTTGGCTTAGGTGAATCAAGCTGAAGAGGATTCTTGCCCTGCTTCATCAATTCCGGATTGTATCTATAAAGAATCCATTGCCCCGATTCAACGGCTGCTTTTTGGTTATGCATACCAGTAACCATCTTGATACCATGCGCGATACAGTGACTATAAGCAATAATAATAGATGGCCCATCGTACGCTTCAGCTTCCAAAATAGCCTTGAGCGTTTGATTGTCATTGGCACCCATCGCAATTTGCGCAACATAAACATTACCATAAGTCATTGCGATCAGACCCAAGTCTTTCTTCGCTGTCGGCTTGCCACCTGCTGCAAATTTAGCAATCGCGCCAATCGGAGTTGCTTTTGACATTTGACCACCTGTATTTGAATAAACTTCCGTATCCATCACAAGGATGTTTACATTTCGGCCGCTTGCTAAAACGTGATCTAAGCCGCCGTAGCCAATATCATAGGCCCAACCGTCACCGCCCATAATCCAAACACTCTTTTTTACAAGAGCGTCCGCAACACTGAGAAGCTGTTTGGTTTCGGCCGTTTTAGTTTTAGCGATTTTATCTTTAAGTTTTTCAACGCGAGTGCGCTGATCAATAATGCCTGCTTCACTGCTTTGATCCGCATTTAAAATATCATTCGCGAGCGACTCTCCCGCTTCTTTAGAAAGCTTCTTAGTAAGCTCTTCTGCAAACTCCTTTTGCTTATCATAAGAAAGCCGAAAGCCAAATCCAAATTCCGCATTGTCTTCAAAAAGCGAGTTTGACCACGCAGGACCACGGCCCTCAGCATTTTTAGCCCACGGTGTTGTCGGCAGGTTACCGCCATAAATTGATGAACAGCCCGTCGCATTCGCAACCACCATACGGTCACCAAAAAGCTGCGAGATTAATTTCACATAAGGCGTTTCGCCACAGCCGGCACAAGCACCTGAGAACTCAAAAAGAGGTTCTTGAACTTGCTGGCTTCGAATCATATTAGGTTGGATTTCTTTTCTGTCCATATTAGGAATATTTAAGAAAAATTCCCAATTTTCAGGCTCGGTTTCACGAAGAGGAATTTGAGGCGACAGGTTGATCGCTTTATGAGCCGGGTTTGTCTTGTCTTTCGCGGGACACGCCGTAACACAAGCGCCGCACCCGGTACAGTCTTCGACAGAAACCTGAATCGTGAATTTCTTGCCCTTCCATTGAACATTTTTAGCATCGCAAGACTTAAAAGTCTTGGGAGCTTTTTCCAAATATTTTGGGTCATATGCTTTCATGCGGATAACAGCGTGCGGGCACACTATTGAACATTTGCCGCATTGAATACAAAGCCCAGGTTCCCAAACAGGACACTCCAAAGCTAAATTTCTTTTTTCATACTGAGTAGTTCCCGTAGGGAAAGTACCGTCAACTGGCATTTTACTCACTGGAAGTTCATCGCCGCGATTGGCGATAATGCCTTTTAAGACATCCTGAACAAATTCAGGAGCATCATCCGGAACATGTTTATGCATATGAGCCTTGCTTCCAACTTTATTTGGAACCTTAACCTCATAAACATTTTCGAGAGCGGCATCAACAGCTTTGACGTTCATATTAACAATGTCATCACCTTTTTTGCCGTATGTTTTCTTGATCGCGTCTTTAATTGACGCTAGAGCCTGCTCTTTTGGGATCACGTTCGAAATTTCAAAGAAACATGCCTGCATCACGGTATTAATAATCGTACCCAAGCCGCAATCGTGAGCCACTTTGTAGGCATCAATCGCATAAAATTTTAGTTTCTTATCGATAATTTGTTTTTGGAAAAATTCAGGGATATGTTCCCAAACTTCATCCTTACTATATGGCGCGTTCAAAAGGAATGTTCCGCCCGGAACAAGCGCATCCAGGAGATTTTCATAACGTTCAATAAATGTTGTCTGGTGACACGCAATAAAGTTGGCGCGTCTAATCAAATAAGTGGAGCGAATTTGTTCAGGGCCAAATCTTAAGTGAGAAACCGTAACAGCTCCCGACTTTTTAGAGTCATAGACAAAGTATCCTTGAGCGTAATTATCCGTCTCTTCACCAATGATTTTAATTGAGTTCTTATTAGCGCCCACCGTACCATCAGCACCTAACCCAAAAAACATGGCTCGAAATACCTTATCTGATGCTGCCGAGAAATTAGGATCATACTCAAGGCTCGTGCCGCTCAAATCATCATTAATGCCAATAGTGAAATGGTTTTTGGGTTTCTCTTGTTTTAAATTATCAAAAACCGCCTTTACCATAGCTGGGGTGAATTCCTTTGAAGAAAGTCCATATCTTCCGCCAACTACTGTGGCTTTGACGCCGGCTTCATGAAGGGCCGTTACCACATCCAAATACATCGGTTCGCCAATGGCACCCGGCTCTTTTGTCCGGTCCAAAACACCGATTGTTTTAACGGTTTTAGGAAGCGCTTCAGCAAAAAGCTTCACATCAAACGGGCGGTATAAGCGCACTTTAAGAACGCCAACTTTTTCACCTTTGGCCATCAGATATTCGACAGTTTCATGCGCGGCTTCTGCACCCGAACCCATAATGACAACTACATGCTCAGCATCGGCTGGGCCTTCATATTCATAAAGCTTGTATTGACGCCCAGTCAATTTGGCAAACTTGTCCATTGCTTTCTGAGTAATAGCGGGAACCTCCGCATAAAAAGGATTAACTGTTTCGCGGCCTTGAAAATAAACATCCGGGTTTTGAGCGGTCCCACGAACTACCGGGTGATCGGGTGACAAGGCTCTTTCACGATGAAGTGAAATTAAATTGTCATCCATCATTCCGCGAATAACATCATCTGAAATAAGTTCGATTTTAGACGCTTCGTGAGAAGTTCTAAATCCATCAAAAAAATGGAGAAAAGGCACTCTCGCTTCCAAAGTGGCTGCCTGAGAAATTAAAGCAAAATCCATTGCTTCCTGAACTGAATTTGAAGAAAGCATTGCAAAACCGGTTTGGCGGGTTGCCATCACATCTCCATGGTCACCAAAAATCGAAAGAGCTTGGCAAGCCAAAGATCGAGCTGCAACGTGAATAACTGCTGATGTTAATTCGCCCGCGATCTTATACATGTTGGGAATCATTAACAAAAGACCTTGAGAAGCGGTAAAGGTCGTTGTCAAAGCGCCCGTTTGAAGCGAACCGTGAACAGCACCTGAGGCACCGCCTTCGCTTTGAAGCTCAACCACAGAAGGAATTGTCCCCCAAATATTTTTAGTACCGCAGCTAGACCAATCGTCCGCCCATTCTCCCATCGGAGATGATGGTGTGATTGGATAAATAGCAATAACTTCATTAGTCTTGTGCGCAACGTAAGCTGCTGCTTCGTTACCATCCATAATTGCAAAATTCTTCTTCATGATTAAGCCTCTCTTTTTAAGTAATAAATTTTATTTAATAATAATTCTGGCATCAACAACCCGGGCTCCTTCGCCTTCGGAATAGACAAGGAGTGGGTTAATATCAATTTCATCGATTAAATCTTGTTCCATCGAAAGTTGAGAAAGTCTGGTAAGACAATCAACTATCGTTTCCGTGTCAGAGGGCGCTTCCCCTCTAACACCTTTCAAAAGTGCATAGGTTCTAATCTCTTCTACCATGTGACGAGCCCCTGATTTTCGGATAGGAGCCAGGCGAAAAGTAACATCTTTAAGCACCTCTACATAAATTCCGCCAAGACCAAACATCAAAGTGGGACCAAAATGAGGATCGCGATTCATTCCAAGAATCACTTCTTTACCTTTTTTACCCATCGCCTGAATGAAAACACCGTCAATTTTTGCTTTGGGCAGCTTGGTAATAATACTTTCCATCATCTGGTCGTAAGCTTTTGTAACATCTTCCTTGTTTCTGAGATCAAGCTGAACACCGCCTACGTCAAACTTATGCACAACATCCTGAGAGACCACTTTCATCACAACCGGAAAACCAACACGCTCAGCTTTTTTGGCCGCCTCTTCAGCTGATACTGCAAATGCGTAGGGCAAGAGTGGAAAACCATAGGCTTTAAAAACATCCATTGATTGGTCGATGGTTAAATAATTTTTACCGCTTTCCTTGGCTTCTTCCAGGATGGCGGCAGCTTTGTCTCGATCAACCTCATTTTGTGTAAATTTCATGCGAGGTCTTCCTATCCACTGCTTATATTTGGCCATTACCGACATGGTGTGAGCCGCTTCACCCGGAAATGGATAATGAGGAATAAGATTTTTTTCTAAAATCTCAACCCCGGAATAAACATCAGCCAACCCCATAAAACACGTTAGAATCGGTTTATTGGTTTCTTTGCTGATCTTAACAATAATTTTGGCTGTGTCTTTAATATCTGTCATAGCTTGAGGAGTAAGGATAACAATCACTCCATCAACATTGGGGTCAGCTACGATACTTTTTAGCGCGTTCTCGTAACGGTCCGCGTGAGCATCCCCTATCACATCAATAGGGTTGGAAAAATTGGCTGTGGGCGGAAGGTGCTTTCTAAGTTCGGCGATGGTCTCGGGCTGAAGCTCAGCCATTTTAAGCTTATAACGAACGCAGGAGTCTGTGGCCATAATTCCGGGGCCGCCGGCGTTCGTAACAATTGCAACCCGATTTGATTCAGGGAGCGGCTGATTAGCAAAAGCTAAAGCGTAATCAAAAATTTCACCAACAGAATCCACCCTCATAACACCTGATTGAGCAAAAATCGCATCATAAACCTTATCGGATCCCATGAGAGACCCCGTATGAGAACTTGCGGCCTTAGCACCCTCGGCTGTACGGCCGGACTTAATGGCAAGAATAGGTTTTGTCTTTTCAAGGTCTCCTGTGATTTCGCGCGCCGCTTTGATAAATTCTCTCCCACAGGCCAAATCTTCAACGTACATCAAAATGACATCGGTTTGGGGGTCATCTTTAAGATACATTAAAATATCCAACTCACTAAGGTTTGCCTTGTTTCCCAAGCTGATAAATTTGGAAAAACCGATATCTTTTCCTTTGGCATAATCTAAAACCGCTGTTCCCAAAGCACCGCTTTGAGAAATAAAAGCGATATTGCCCGGCTTCGGCATAAAACGTGAAAAACTCGCATTCATTCTGAGATTTGAATCACAATTGATAAGACCCAAACAGTTGGGACCTAAAAGAGGCATGTTATATTCTTCAGCGATTGCCACGGCTTCTTTTTCGAGCTGCTTACCTTCAAGGCCGATTTCTTTAAAGCCTGCCGTAATAATGATGGCAGCCTTTACCCCTTTTTCACCGCATTGCTTTAAAGTTGCGGGAACCACTTTACTCGGAACAACAAGAACAGCTAAATCAACAGGCCCAGAAATGTCAGAAATTGAAGGGTAACATTTAATATCTTTTAAAGTGTCGGCTTTTGGATTAACGGGATAAATTTTACCTTGAAAAGGTTCAGTAACTAAATTATCGAGAATGGCATAGCCTACGGAATCTTCCCGACGTGAAGCGCCTATAACAGCAATTGATTTGGGTTCAAATAACGCTTTTAGGTTCTTTTGAGATTTACTTGTCTTAACTGTTGTTTCTTCCATTGGTACTTTTATTTTTATCGCTAAAATACAGCCTTTAAAGTCAACCCGGCCCTCTTTCTATCTGGAAAATTAATTCATTTTCGAAAGATTAAAAAGAGTATCAATACCCGAATTTGAGCCCTGATTATGCTCGCGTTTTATAATTCTTCAAGGGATTTTTGAGAAATGCTTGGTCGCTTAAGGGCCTTAGATCTGAGATCTAAGATCCGAGAGATTACCCGGTTAAATAATACAAATAAAAAATTCCTTAGCTCTGAGCTCTCTGTTCTTGTTTCTGTATTTTGTTTTTCCCTCAGCTCTCGGTTCTCAGATCTTAGTTCTAACTTTTACTCTCCACCATTACCAGCTCGGCTTCCTTTTTCTTGCTCAGATCCAATTTATAAAACTCTTCGCTTTTGGGCAAAACAAGAAAAAACTCGTGTGTTTCATCGATAGTGATCTCGACTTCCCCTGTTTGAAGATCTAAAACGTGACCGCCCGAGGTTTTATCGCTGCTTATAAAGTGAAGGTGATACTTAGGAACATTAATCCCGCTCATATAATCAGGAAGCCTGAAACCAACTAAAGATCCCATAATATTATTAAGTTCAAATGTTGGTTGTTTCTTGGTCACCTCTAAGAGTAAGGGGTAAGGTTTTTTCTGTTTAGGCACGCTTCGAGTCTTAACTTTCTTAAAAAAACCGTAGATCTTAAAGGCGTACATAATATTTTCTGTTGGAATTAAAGTATTCAAATAGCTTTTGAGCTCTTTAAAATTTTTGGATTTTGACAATGATATAAATTTATCTGATTCTAAAAATGTAACCGCGGCAAAAGGTGTTTTTTCATTATTCTCAACCACATGAACTTTGCCGTCACCAGTGACCTTATAAAACTTTCCATCGAGCGCCACCATCTCACCATCAAGAGCATTGAAAGTTCCAATCCCCATATTACCGTGTTTTTTAAGTTCCCCTACCGTGGTATCTCCATCATAAACTCCATCTAATAAAGCATTAATTGTGGATACTTGGTAAAGGGTGTCTTTTGTGGCGCAGCCGGCAGCAACCAGAGCTAAAAATAATACGACAAATAGAAATGAATACTTTTTAAACATTTTTACTCCCTAGACTTTAAAATGAACAAACAATCTTCCCCAATTTTTAGAATCTTTTTCGACCCGATGATAAAGACTGCGGTTTCTTTCAAGAAATTTTAGAACCCGTTTTTTCAACTGCCCCGATCCACAACCTGAAATAATTTCAACCATTCGCGCTTTCTTTTCCCGGGCTTCTATTAAAACATTTTCAAGGGCTTTTTCAATAGCCTCGTGCTTATTAAAAATGTCGTGTAAATCAAGCGTGATCTTTTTCACGCTTTACAAACCAAGCTGAATCGCTACTCCACAAAGTAAAATTGCAACCCCTGCTAAAGCATGCGAGTAACGTTCAAGCTTTTGGAGTGGGAGTAAATTAATTCCAAAAGTTAAAAGTAAAACCATGCTAAGCATCGTAATAATCGTCACAATGCTAAAAACAATCGCTACTAGGAGAGCGGCGCCCGCATTCAGTTTTGCGGCTGGATACATAAGAAGCGGTATTAAAGGTTCGCACGGCCCTAAAACAAAAATAATGAAAAGCGCCCAGGGAGTTAGGTTCTTCTTTTTTGATTCGTGTATATGAGCGTGCTCTGTGGCATGAACATGTTCATGCTTGTGGGTACTCCCATCAGCATGAACGTGTAAATGGGTATGAGGTTTATTCTTAACAGCAGAACGAATACCATAAGCTAAATACATCATTCCAAAAGCAATTAGGGCCCAGCCTGCCCAACTGCCGCGGACAGATTCAAAAACCTCAAGCTTTGTAACAGCTAAACCTAAGGCAACGCCAATAAGACCTAAAACAACAGAACTTAGAACATGCCCCAGGCCGCAAATAGCAGTAATCCAGCTTGTTTTTAATAAAGACCATCGTCTTGCTTTCGCTAAAGCAATAAAAGGCACATAGTGATCAGGCCCTAAAAGAGTGTGAAAAAAGCCGATCGAAATAGCTGTAATGATTAGAACTGTTAATTCGTTCACGGTGGAGATACTTTACTTAATTTTTAAATTAAGTAAAGCCTCCCCTAAATCAAAATTCCGCGTGCGCCCTCGCGCCTAAAATAGCAGCGTTAGCCGCATTGTTCCGGTCTGCACTTCCATTTGCAATGATTTGGACAAATGGTGTAATAGCAATACCATCAAACTGGTGCTTATAATAAATTTCTACCAGATGCTCAGGAAGATAACGAGTAGCATCAATAGTTCCATCCCGATAAACATTGACCCAGCCATAAGCTGCACCCAGCGCATCCCCTTCATTGATATCGAAAGGATCCAAAATCTGGGTTCCAAGAGAAAATGACTGGTGTGGAAAGGGTGAATTCATACCGTCTTTCTTTTTTTCGTTCATAGCATAGCGTGCAAAGACTCCAATCTTATCTGTAATTTCCTGGTCAAAACTTAAACCAAAGCCCAGCCAGTTATTCTGATGTTTAGGGGTTCCGGGAGAATTCCCTGTGTTCCAGCCGTAAAGATTAAGATGGGTTTCCCTTCCATTAAAAATATAGGCATATAAATCAAGAGAGGCTACTAAAAATGGATCGCTAAAAATATTAGCGCCCGAGTCATCGCGGCTTTCTCCAACAAATGTAAAGTCGCCTCGAATAGTGTCTCTCCAATCTTCCGGTAAAATATTTGTTAAGGTGGCTCTGATGCCAGGTGTAAATTCATATCGACTATAAGCTGCATTGTTCACGAATGGCGCAGAGATAAATTGTGAATTTTCATCGTTCGCGTAAGCATTTGTGTCAGTATAGTTGGTAGAATTAATCTTACCGCCCGTAACAATTAATTGGCTTCCATTCCAAGGCAAATCCACAGTTTCTTCTAACCATAATTCCATCACATCTAAAACCGCAACATCCCCATCAACACCAAGGCCTACGGTGTTGTGATGAATATCACCGCTTAGACCTGAGATCGAATTAATTGTTCTATCGGCGCTATCGGTGCGGTTGTATTCAAAATGCGCAAACCAAGCGAGACTATCAGATAAATGGCCATCAGCATAAAGGTGAGCGGATACACCATATGAGGCATTATCATTATAGTCTCCCAAGGTTTGGGCCATTACAGCATTAAACTCACCTGACCACCTGACGTTATCTTGCAGAGACTCAACACGCTTTAAGCGCTCTGAGATGGGCCCTGCAGTGCTGATGGCAGAGACTGGCTTTTCATCATCTCCCGAATAATGAAGCTCTATTTTTTGCAATCGAGATCTCAGCTCAACATTCTCCTGCTTAAGACCTTGCACTTCCTGAATCAATTGTCCCAGCAATTCTTCAGTGGTTTCAGCTTGGCTAGTCGAAATACATCCAAAAAAGAAAAATCCTACCAGGAAACAAATACCTAGTTTGCGATACATAATTCCTCCTTAATTACAATTTTTATTGGTAATTTTTTGTTAGCTCTACCTAACTTTTTAGTTAAATTTTTTTATCCAATTCCCAAGAAACGCCCGCCCTGATAAATAATAAAAGACGCGAACCAGGCGATAGCAACGGTATAAAAAATAGTAAAAAGAGGCCATCGCCAAGAATGAGTTTCCTTTTTAACAGTTGCGATAACGGCAACGCACGGAAAATAAAGTAAAATAAAAACCATAAAGGCATAGGCTGAAAGCGGCGTAAAAAGTTTGGCGCCGTTCGGCAGACGCGCTTTCTGGAGAGACTCCCGAAGTGGCACCGAAGTCTCATCGGTTTCCCCTACCGCATACAGCGTACCTAGAGTTGAAACCACGATTTCCTTACCGGCTACACCGCCTATTAAACTTACGGCTACCCTCCAATCACCAAACCCGAGCGGCTTAAAAAATGGCTCGATAGCCTTACCAATGCTGCCTGCATAACTTTTTTCTATTTTTTCAGCTGCCTTTTCATTCTCTAAATTCTGGACAATATCAGGTTTTTGACTGGCCACATTCATCAATGCATCATAATTTTTAGAATAGTTTGGTTCCTGAGGGAAATTACTCAAAAACCAAATAATAACAGCTCCCATAAATATAATGGTGCCTGCTTTTTTCAAATAATGAGCTCCTCTGGCCCAAGTATGAATCAGAAGACCTTTTGCTGTGGGCATTCTGTACGACGGGAGCTCCATCACAAAGGGAGAGCTTTCGCCACGAAGCAAATATTTCCTAAAAATTTTGGCCATCAAAATGGCAACGATAATTCCCAGGATATAAAGCGAGAAAAGAACATTGCTCGCAAGGTGTTCCGGGAAAAAAGCTCCGATAAATAAAACGTAAACCGGAAGCCGGGCGCTGCAGCTCATAAAAGGATTGATAAGAATTGTTACAATCCTGTCCCGTCTATCCTCAATTGTGCGTGTCGCCATAATGCCCGCCACACTGCATCCAAATCCAAGAAGCATCGGGACAAAAGAGCGGCCATGAAGGCCAATTCGATGCATAAAACGGTCTACAATAAAAACAGCTCGCGCCATATAGCCGGTTCCTTCAAGAAATGCGAGGGTTAAGAACAATAAAAAAATCATAGGAACAAAAACCAGAACACTTCCCACGCCGCCAATAATTCCATCCACCACCAATGATTGAATAACACTATCAAATGAAAGAAGTTCTCCCATGAAATTGCCAAGCCGTTCTTGCGCCCACTCAATCCAGCTAATCATTGGCCCGCTTACTGCAAAAGTAAATTTAAATGCGAGCCACATAACCCCTAAGAAAATAGGGAGACCCAAAAATTGATTCACCAAGACCTTATCAATCTTATCAGAGATTGAATGCCGGGTTTCTACCCGTCTTTTAACTGCCTCACGGCAAGCGCCGCTTACAAAGCCATAATGAGAATCAGCAATTACAACATCAGGCTGATCGCCATAAATCCCCTGCAAACGATGAACGCTTTTCGTCCTTTGCTCCAAAATCGCTTGAGATGAGGTGAGGGGCGTAATAACTTTGACGATCTCTTTGTCTTCTTCGAGAAGCTTAACTGCTAACCATCTTAAAGGATATAACCGAGTCAGATACTCTTCTTTTTTAAAAAGCTCTTCTAATTTAAGAATTTCTTCTTCAATTTCATCACTATAAACAACTTTAGCTTTTGGCTCCTTTTGCCCTTCTTGAGCTACTTTTAAAACAGCATCGAGAAGTTCTTCCGTGCCGCCGGCTCTTCTTGTTGCGACCGTAAATACAATGGGGGCGCCTAATAGCTCTGAAAGTTGTTTTGAATCAATTTCAATAGCGTGCCGCCTCGCCTCATCATGCATATTAAAGGCAAAAACAAGAGGGATGCCTAATTCAATAAGCTGAGTTGAAAGATAAAGGTGTCTTTCTAAATTGGATGAATCAACAATATTAACAACAACGTCTGGCTTTTCCTCTATTAAAAAGTTTCTGGCGATAACTTCATCAATAGATTGGGTCGTAAGGCTATAGGTGCCCGGAAGATCAACTATATCAATCTCATAACCCTTATAATTTACCCTTCCCTCAATTTTCTCAACTGTAACGCCGGGGTAGTTGCCGATATGCTGACGAGCTCCCGAGAGGTTATTAAAAATGGTAGTTTTCCCCGAGTTAGGATTTCCAGCCAGAGCAACTTTGATTTTTTTATTCGCCAATTTCTTTCACCTTTATTTTCTGAGCCATTCCATGGCCAATCACTAAGCGGGTGTGGCCAACCCGGATAATGCAGGAACTTTTTCCGTGTGAATGCAAAACTCTAAACTTCATGCCCTCTTTTAGACCCATATCACGAAGTTTTTTACGGACACTTTGGCCGCCCTCAGCTGAGGCGAAAATAGCTGTGTGTCCTTCCTTAACCTTTGTTAAAAACAATTCTTCTTTTTTCATAGTTTAGCGTTTACTAGTCTTTTTCCTTTTCACAAATTTACTTAGCTTGTCTAGTGTGCTGAGGCTCATTGAGTGTTCCATTCCGCAAGCCTCTTTGGCCGCAGTTTTAGGGTCAACCCTAAGTTTCGTGGTTAAAAATTCAAAAATCACGTCATGCCGCTTTTGAACATCTCGAGCAACCCTTTCTCCTGCCTCTGTTAACTGGGCAGCGCCATATCGCTCATGAATAACGAATCCGTCTTTTGAAAGGCTGGTAAGAGCTGCTGCTACACTCGGCTTTTTCACATTGAGAGCTTTGCTAATATCTCTGACACGGGCACTGCCCTTCGCTTTCTGGAGAGCCGCGATGGTCTCTAAATAGTCTTCCATATTGGAACTAACTTTTTTTGTGGCCATTTGTTTATCCTTTATTGCTAAAGTTAGACGGTTTTAATAAAGTTAGATAAGTCTAACTATTTCAATAAAAGTGTCAATGTTTTT
The DNA here is from genome assembly GCA_964562805.1 of uncultured bacterium. Lineage (GTDB taxonomy): Bacteria > Omnitrophota > Omnitrophia > Omnitrophales > CAZLUT01 > CAZLUT01. The sequence goes on from CAZLUT010000008.1 coordinate 42,231, forward strand.
TTTAGATCCAAGATCTAAGATCCAAGTTCCGAGAGATTAATAGAGGAAGTTGAAAAGATAGCCGGTAAAAATAATAGCTAGTGTAGTAATCCCAAAAAAGATGAAAATCAGCTGCAATTTCATGGCCCTTCGCAGCATCACAGCTTCGGGCAAGCTAAGGGCCGCGACTGCCATCATGAAAGCAAGAGCGGTTCCCAGAGGTATTCCCTTCTCAAACAGAACCATCGCGATCGGCACAATCGCAGCGCAGCTTCCGTAAAGCGGCACTCCTAGGACAACTGCTATTGGCACAGAAAAGATTCCGGCTTTTGCAATGATCCCCTGAATCGTTTCTGAGGGAACATAATTATGGATTATTGCGCCGATTCCCACACCAATTAGAATCCAATGCCAAATTTTCTTGATAACGACTATGGATTCCTTGATTCCAAATCGAATTCGGCTTCTAAAATTTTCAAAACGGATATCTTCTTCCTGATTTTCTTGAGGCGCCATATCAGAAACAATAAAACGCTCTAATCTCATTTTTCCCAAAACAAGCCCTGAAATAACTCCGATTAGAATCCCACTTATCACGTATAGAACCGTGATTTTCCATCCAAAAAATCCAAGCATTAAAACAACTAAATATTCATTCACAAGGGGCGAAGTAATTAAAAATGAAAAAGTAACGCCGAGAGGAACCCCGGCTTTCAAAAATCCGAAAAAGAAAGGAATGGAAGAACAAGAGCAGAAAGGCGTTAAAGCCCCTAAAGAAGAGGCTGCAAGATTGCTGCCAGCTTTCGCTTTGATGAGCCAAGCTCTTATTTTGCTTTGAGGCAAGAAAGAGCGAATAAACCCAATAACAGAAATCATTACAAATAAAAGAAGGAAGATTTTTATAGAATCATAAATAAAAAAATTAAGGGCACCGACCAATTTAGACTCCGGATCAAGCTCTAAAAGAGAATAAAGAAAGGTATCAATAGACTGGTGTACCATATTTATTATTTCTTCCCTGGACAGCAAGGCTTATTTTTTGCCTTTGCTTCCAGTTTCTTATCAAGCTTTTCAAAAAGCTTTTTGAAAAATTCTACGATTTTATTTTTGGGCACAGGACAAATTCTCCTCCCGAGCTTTCCTCTTAAAATAATGAGGAGAGTCGCCCCATTCCTTCCACCCGACTTCATCACCGCACGAGGCAATTCTCAGGGCTAAACAACCCTTGCATTGAGCCGCATCTTCATCGATACAAGGTTTGTTTTCATACAAAAGATAATCTTCCCGGTATTGGGTAGGGGTTAGATTCGGCATAATAATATTGGCTCCTGCCTTAAGAGCAAGTTCCCTGCCCTGGGGGTCAAGAGATTGCAAGGCGGTGGTAGAAGCAATATTAACGTCTTTTAAAAAAATTCGTGTCAGAGCAATCATTTTAAGTGAAAGTTCTAGTCGCTTTTCCTTCTCTGCTTCTGAATTAGAGACAGAAGCCCCTAGAGGTGTATAGGCGTGACTCACATAAGGGCCCATTCCCATCATGTCAATTTATTGCCGTTTGAAAAATAAAATTTT
>CAZLUT010000009.1:0-23624 GCA_964562805.1 uncultured bacterium
CAGATCCCCCCACCCGGAAGCAATCCCACCAATGCCCCCCTCTAATTTCAATCAGAGGCTTATGTTTGCCCCAGTGAATTAAGTCTTCGGAATAAGCTATCCAAATATTGCCAACTCCGTGCGCAATCGGCCTTTCAAGCCGCACATATTCTCCATTGATCTTTTCAGGAAAAAGCATTCCGTCTTTATTGCCCGATTCTGATGCCAGAGCAACCCGTTCATAAGTTTGAAAGTCATTGGTTTTTGCAATTGCAATTCGAGCGCCCAACCCCGAAGCTGCCGTATAGACAATATAATATTCGCCCTCAAGATAAGTAATTCTAGGGTCCTCAATTCCTCCGGATTCATAAGTCTTAAACGGTTCCTGCGTGCTTGCTACCATCGCCGGCTTGTCATCAATTGTAAAATGATAGCCATCAACGCTATGGGCCAAAAGAATAACCGAAGGCCCTCTTAAACCTTCGACTCGAAGCAGCATCATATATTGACCATTGCATTTAATAACACCGCCGTTAAAAACAGTGTTACAAGGAAAAGGAATATCTTCTAGAGTAATGATCGGGTTTCTTTCCCATCGATGCAAAACATCCCGCTGGCGCCTAGGCATGACAACTCCCGTGCAGCAAACAACGCCGCATAATGCTCGAAAGCTTAGCTGTTCCTACGCAAATCGCGTTACTTGCAGCGCCATAATATAAAACTAGTTCTTGGGCATCGTTTACAACCCCGCCGCAAGAAAAGATGAGGTTATTCACATCCCCTATTCTTTCATAAGGCTCACGTGGCGAAAGAATTGGTACATCACACCGCTCTAAAACTTTGGAAGGATCTTTTAAATCCAAAAGGGCAGAACCTATTCTAAAAATAGGGCCACCAGAGGTATTTTTGACACCATAATAAATTAAAAGCCAACCTTCTTTGGTCTCGATAGGAGGTACGGCGCATCCGACACGCGCCCCGTCCCAAAAAGCGCCTCCTCGGGGCGTAATAATCACACGGCTGTCTCCCCATGAAATCAAGTCTTTGGAATAGCTGATCCAGATATTGGAACCATCTAGCGGACGGTCAAGCCGTACATAACGGCCATCAATTTTTTTACTAAAAAGCGCCGCGTTTTTATTATCAGGCGCGCTAATAAGAGCGATTCTTTCGATTGTTTTAAAATCATCCGTCTTAGCGAGCACCAGGCGGCAGCCATGGCGGGAATTGGCTGTATAAATAATGTAATAAGTGTCTTCTAAATAAGTAATTCGGGCGTCTTCAACGCCGGATTCTTCAAACTCTCTAAATTCTCCTTCGGTGGCCGGTGCCAAGATAGGCTCTTCATCAATCATGAAGTGATAACCGTCTTTGCTGCGGGCTACCATAAAAACCGATTGGCCATTCATCATTTCAACCCGCACCAAAAGAATAGTTTGGCCTTTAAAAATAGTTGCTCCCGCATTAAGAATATTAAGGCATGAAAAAGGCAGATCGTTTGGGGTAATGATGGGGTTACCTTCCCATCTATCAATAATGTCGTGGCTTTGATTAATCACTGTTTTTTCCTTTGATCGGTATTATATAAATTTTTATACGTTTTGCGTTCTTTTTTTAGCGCGAATTACCTGGAAAGCTTCTTTAAAAACCAAAAGGGCCATTGCCGAAAGTCCCAAGGACAAGGCGCCAATAATAAAATCCGGCTTCGGTCCCTTTATTGCCTCAAAAAATTGATAAGCAAATGCCGCGATTGTAATAATCAACATAAGAATAGAAGGAATAAAAGCGCACCACATCGTTTTGCCGCGATGGAGCAGCCAGCAGGAAGCCACTAAAAGCGAAATCCCCGCGATTAATTGATTTGAAGCGCCAAAAGCCGGCCAAAGAGTAGCCCACTTGCCCGTCAAAGCCAAAACACTGCAGGCAATTATCACAATCAGAGTAGATAAAAATTTATTAGAAACACCAAAAAGTTCCGTCGTTAAATAACGGGTAATGCGTGTCGCCGTATCGAGTGTCGTAAGAATAAACGCGTTCAAAGCTAAAACAGCAAAAGGTTTCCCATAGTCCCCCAAAATAAAATAAGAAAGTTTGCCGAAGCCCGCGCTAAAAGCTTCAATAGGACCGCCTGATTTTAAAAATCCACTCAACTCTTCATAGGAAAGCACGGCCCCCACCGCGATCACAACTAAAACCCCAAGCAAACACTCCAATAACATTCCCCCGTACCCAACTCGTCTCACATGACGCTCGGAAGCGATTTGTTTACAGCTGGTCCCGGATGAGACAACCGAATGAAATCCCGAGATAGCTCCGCACGCGATCGTTACAAAAAGCATCGGCCAAAGAGGCCCGGCCTTCGGCCAAGCGACAGGGTTAAAAGAAACAAACATTTTGGATTCCATTGTAGGGTGAGTAATAAAAACAGAGGCAATTCCTAAACTTACAATAAAAAATAAGATGAAACTTGCCAGGTAATCTCTTGGCTGAAGCAGAACTTGAACCGGCGTTACCGAAGCAAAAAAAGCATAAATTAAAAGCAAAAGAATCCACAGGGTTTCGGCATTTAAATTGCCGAGCGCCGGTAATGTCACAGGGATTTTAGTGCCGATAATTAAAAGTAGAGCTAAGAAAGCTAAACCAATAGGCGTTGCTATAAGATTTTTGATATTTTTTTTATAAACAAGCCAGCCAAAAAATATAGCCAAAGGAATAAGCCCTACCGAAGGAATAACAGCTGTTGGTTCTTTAACAAATGTTTTAGCGGCAAAAATTGAAAAGACAGCGACCACGAGCACAAGAGCAAACCAAATAAATATCATAAAAAACAGCCGCGCTCTGCGTGAGATTTCGGGTTTTGCGATGGAACCTATTGATTCTCCTTTAGCCCTAATACTAATGAAGAGGCTCGCAAAATCCGCAACACCTCCCATCCAAATAGCGCCAATCAGAAGCCAAAGCACCGAAGGTCCCCAGCCCCAATAAGCGCAAGCTACAACAGGGCCAACAATAGGCCCCGCCCCTGAAATAGACGAAAAGTGGTGACCAAAAAGTACGAGCCAATTTTTTGCGGGCTCAAAATCAACTCCATCTCTCTGATCAAAGGCTGGAGTTTTTCGATTGGGATCGACCCCAAAAGTATGTTTTAAAAAACGGCCATAAATAAAATAGCCGAGAGTAAGAATTAAGATAGTAAGAACTAATAAGGCAACTGAAGACATAGTGACGTTAGTTGTTAGTGGCTAGTTGATAGTGGATAGTAAGAGGTTTTACTAACTACTAATCACTAACCACTATCCACTATTTAGACCGCTTCAACTCCTGTTACTTCCGGAACTTGTTCTTTTAAGCGGGCTTCGACTCCCATTTTAAGAGTCATTGTGGCTCCCGGACAACCGCCGCAAGCCCCTTGCAGACTCACTTTGACAACTCCGTTTTCAAAGCCTTTATAAACAATTTCCCCGCCGTGGCTTTGGATAGCCGGGCGAATTTGTTTTTCGATAATTTCTTGAATTTTAGCTTCAACAGCTGATGGTTCGCTCATGTTTCATTCCTTTCGTTGTAAGATAAGTTGGATTCTACATTATTCTTGCGCTTCGCGCAAAGCGCTAGTCAAAGGGGCAAGATCTGAGATCTAAGATCCAAGAGATTCCAACTCCTCCGATCTTAGATCTATGCCCTCAGATCCGTTTCTTGTTATACTGCCCGCTTAAAAGAAAGGAGCGGGTTCATGCCTTACGTTAATATCCGAGTCGCGGGAACGCTTTCAAAAGAGCAAAAAGAAAAAATCTCAGAAGGTGTTACCAATGTTATAAATGAAGTTGCTAAAAAACCTAAAAATACGATTTTGCTTTTTATTGATGAGTGCCCTAGGGAGAATATCGCAAGCGGCGGAGAGCTTTTAGCCTAGCGCTGGTCTTTTCGAAGATTCACAAAAAAAGCCTGGAGAAGTGACCGGCTTTCATTTTCTAGTAAGCCACGTGTAACTTCGATTCTATGATTGAGATCGCCGGACTCGACAATATTAAATAAAGTGCCGCATGCCCCCGTCTTGGGATCTGTCGTTCCAAACACCAACCGTTTTACCCGTGCCAAGACAAGAGCCCCGGCACACATTGAGCAAGGTTCTAAATTAACATAAACTGTCGCATCCAGGAGCCTTCCCTTATCATCAGGGCAAGCTGATGCTGCTTGAGTCAGAGCAAGCATTTCAGCATGAGCCGTTGGGTCTTTTAAAAGCTCAACTTGATTATGAGCTTTCGCCAAGATTTGCCCTTTTTTAACAATGACACATCCTACGGGCACCTCTTCTTTTTCAAAGGCCTTCTCAGCCTCTTTTAACGCAAGCTTCATATAGTATTCATCGTTCATAAAACCATTATACCTCGCACGTCACGGGTTTTTTTAATAATTCTCTCCAGCTTTCTTCCCATCCATCCGCATGAGAAAAACCCTTTATCTCAGCAACAAAAACACAATTTGAATTACCTGCTTCTTCTCTGAATTCTTCAGCAATAAATGTCGGAATGACCTCATCCTTACTTCCTGCAAAATGTCTTTGTGGAATATAGGCTGTTTTTTTTGCAACATCTTTCGCATTTAAAGATCCTTCCAGAGAGCTTGCCTTATGATGTTTGCTTGATGCTACATGGTCCAAATTACCAGCAACGGTTCTGATTGAAGCAACATCATCTCTTCTGGCTGCAACCAATACTGCAATGGCACCTCCTCCTGAATAACCGATCAGATTGATTTCCTTAGCCTCTGAACGTTTCGTATAGCTATCAATAGCTTCATTGATAGATGCCACCACCTCTTCAGAAAACCGCTTATTAGTCCAATAGGCGGAATCTTTGCATTTATCATTAATTGAATGGGCGTCATATTGGCATGGTCTTGCGATATAAACCACATTAGGAGCCAGGTCTTCGGCCGCAAGCCTTAGCCCTACAGGATTTTTAGGAGTTGGGTCGTAAGAAACTCTCCTCCGAGAAAGCCAAGCAAGTCCGTCACCTTCAATATAAATGTTAAGTGGTGCGGCTTTTTTTCTTAAATGATAATAAGAAACCAGGCTGAAATCTTTTGTATGGATAACCGATTTATGAAGACTGGTGCGAGCGGCAATGCTGTCTGCGATAGCGCCATAATCAAACAGGCCGGATAATCCGGAACAGGCGGTTAAGCTTGTAATAATTATTAATAAGATGAATTTTTGAAACTGATCAAACATAGCCATACTATAGCAAAAAAGGCCCCCGAATAATATTCAGGAGCCTTTTAAAAATTTGTCTAATATTTAGAAATCAATTCGAGCTGTCAGATAGTAATTGTGACCCCAATAGTTTTCTTTAACCTGCATGTCATAATTGGCAGATAAACGAACCGATCCTTTTGTAAGAAAAGTCAATTGCCCGCCCAAATTAAAACTGCTTTTTGCGGGACGGATACCATTAGCTCTAAAGGAAGAGCCTCCTCCATTAAAAGTTGAGGTGGACTGCTGGCCTTCTCCAAAAAAGTCGTAATACCACATCGCGTGAACCTGCGGAATAAAAGTGCCGCATTTATTTTCTACAGGATAAGCAAAGCTGCTTCCAAGACCCATCAGCATCGCATCATAATTTGAATGTCTCACATTAAGATTAAGAGCGCCTGCATCGGTTTCCCTGTAGCCATCTAAATAAAGATGTGAATATTGTAAGTTGATACGGGGAGTAACCTGTAAGCTCTTAAGCTGTTTTAATTCGATGGTGTACCCTGTTTCAATTCTGGTTGCAAATTGGAAACCATCGTATTCCCCTTTGGCTCTTCTATTAACTCCGGGGAACATAATACTGCGCCTGGTTTCATATTGGCCGTAAGAAAAAGCTCCTAAAAGATCGACGTAAAAATTGTCCTTCTCAAAAGTTCCATAAAGTGTGTTTTGATAAGTATTGATATTGGTATTAGGACCAAAACCGCTTCTCGAATTAACATTGGTATAGGCATAACTGAAACTTGCACCAATTCTAATCGCATCTGTAATAAGCTTGTCAACGCCAAGAGCGCCTCCATAAACAGCGGCTTCATAGCCCGTAATTCCCCCGCGATCACCTTGTTCTGAATAATGACCAAATCCTTGCGTCCAAATTCCAACTCCATTTAGAAAATCCCCGGATGAAAATCCGGCAGGACCTACTTCCATGCCCTGTCTCAGAAAAGCCAGTCTTTGAAAAACCGTGGATAAGAAAGTGTTTAGAGTTGAAAAGCTTTGCTGAATAACAGCGCCACTTACATCCGGCAACATCTGTTCCAAGGCATCATTAACCTCTTTAGCAGATGTCATCTGATCTATTTGAGTAAGTATATAAAACATGTCGTTGCTGCTCGCTGGATCCGCACCAGCAGATTCGAGAGCTTCAGCAACAGCTTCATTATTAGGTGTGTCAGCCAAGTTAGAATAAGAATTAGCGCGAACAGCTTGGAGTATTAAATCGGCTCCGTTAGAAATTCCATTAAAAGAAATAATAAAACTATTATCAGTAATGGTTGGCACCGCAACTCCAGCGCCTCCCGTACCATCTACCACTGTATAAGTTGTTCCGTCCGGAACATAACCTGAAACACCAACATTAACCGTGCTGCCTGCATTTACAGTAGCAGCGGCGCCTGAAGCAACCTGTCCTGATTGCGCAGCGCCATTGACTGCCATTTCCAACGTTGTTCCGGCTGCTTGGCCATATGTGCCTGTTACATTCAGCTGATTTAAGCCAATATCCAAAATACCTGTTCCTGCTAAAGCGACATTTCCAGTAATATTTCTGTTTGCTGCCATATTCAATCTTCCACCAGCATTAACAGTCGTATTAGTTGCCCAAATATTATGATTTAAAGTAACAATGCCTCCATTGACATTGACTGCCTTTAAGGCATTCCCAGCGGCGCCCAGATTACTTTGCGTAGTAGAAGCGCCTAGATAAGTCAATGTACCTTCACCGTTTCCGGTAACAGCAACCGTACCATTAATATTTTTACCATCCGCAATAGTGGCGGTAACGTCATCATTGAATAAAAAGTTAGTAGCGTGAATATCACCAGTAAAAGCAACTGTCTTGCCGTCCCCTGAACCATCGTTGCTACCAAGAGTCACTTGTCTTAATGTAGCGCCTACGGCTCCAACATCACCTGTCATGGTACTGTCCCCTGCGAATTTAAGATCACCTGTTCCATTAGCGCTTGTCGTAACGGCTCCGGTTACAGTATTGCCATCTGCCATAGTTAGAGTGTTATCGCCTGCGAAGTTAATAGTGGTAGCGACAAGGTCTGCAGCTGCAGTGACTGCGCCATTTCCGACTGTAATTAATTTGAGAGCAGCTCCTCCAGCGCCAGCGCTTCCTGTTATAGTGCCTGCGCCTGCAAATTCAAGAGTACCGGTGTTATTAGCGCTAGTGGTAACGGCACTTGTAATGCTTTTAGTGTCAGCAATAGTTAGTTTGTTATCGCCTGCGAAGTTAGTGGTAGTAGCTTTGATATCACCGGTAACGCTGACATCGCCGTTACCTACTGTTAAAAGTTTAAGCCCAGCACCTGTAGAGCCAATATCACCTGTGATGGTGTGAGCGCCTTCTAAGGTAAGAGTGCCTTCGTTTGTATTGGTGTTAGTGATGTTGAGTGTTAGGTTTTTAGTGTCAGCTAATTGGACTACTCCATCGGCTCCGAAATTTAAAGTGGTTCCGGTTAGGCTTCCATTAATATCAAGTGTTCCAGTGCCATTGACGGAAGTCGTGTCGGCAAAAACATTACCATCAAGCTGGACTGTTTTTCCTGCTGCTCCATTGGCATTAAGGGCTTTTAAGCGGTTTGCATTGGTGGCGATATCACCAGTGAAGGTAGAAGAACCGAGCAAGGTTAAAGTTCCTTCGCTATCATCAGTTGTGGTAATGGTGCTATTGACTGTTTTGCCATCAGCAATGGTAGCAATGCCATCGTCATTGAATAAGAAACTAGTAGCATAGATATCATCTGTGAAAGCGACTGTCTTACCATCGCCTGATCCGTCATTGTTTCCGAGCATGACTTGTTTTAAGACAGTGCCCAAGACACCGACAGGTCCTGTCATGGTGCTGTCCCCCGCAAACTTGAGAGTGCCGGTGTTATTGGCACTGGTAGTAACAGCGCCTGTTACATTCTTAGTATCAGCAATTGTTAGAGTGTTATCGCCTGCGAAGTTAATAGTGGTAGCGACAAGGTCTGCAGCTGCAGTGACTGCGCCATTTCCGACTGTAATTAATTTGAGAGCAGCTCCTCCAGCGCCAGCGCTTCCTGTTATAGTGCCTGCGCCTGCAAATTCAAGAGTACCGGTGTTATTAGCGCTAGTGGTAACGGCACTTGTAATGCTTTTAGTGTCAGCAATAGTTAGTTTGTTATCGCCTGCGAAGTTAGTGGTAGTAGCTTTGATATCACCGGTAACGCTGACATCGCCGTTACCTACTGTTAAAAGTTTAAGCCCAGCACCTGTAGAGCCAATATCACCTGTGATGGTGTGGGCGCCTTCTAAGGTAAGAGTGCCTTCGTTTGTATTGGTGTTAGTGATGTTGGCAGTGATGTTTTTTGTATTAGCCAGTTGAATGGTGCCATCGTTTGCAAAGTGAAGCGTGGTACCTGTTAGTGCACCATTGAGATCGAGAATACCGGTTCCTGTTACGTTAGTAGTAGTTGCATAGAGATCACTTGAAAAAGTGGCTGTATCACCATTGGCAGCAGCGTTGACGACTTTAAGTCTGTTGGCGTTAGTTCCGACTTGGCCTGAAACGGTGCTGGTGCCTTCTAAAGTAAGGGTGCCCGTGTTATTAGTAGCGGTAGTTACAGTACCTGTTAGATTTTTAGTATCAGCTAGCGTGGTAGTACCATCACCTGTAAAGTTAAGGTCTCCTGTTAGGCTTCCATCGAGGTCAAGTGTTCCAGTAGCGACATCGACATCGGTTGCGAAGACATCACTATCAAAAGTAGAAGTTCCGCCACTTTGGCCTCCGTTGACTTTTTTAAGGGCCGCACCACCTGCACCGACTTGGCCGGTAACAGTACCATTATCATCGACTGTAAAGGTACCTGTTCCATCACCGGCTGATGTGGTGATATTGCCTGTCAGGGTGCCGCCATTTCCTAAAGTGGCTATACCATCGGCATCAAAATCAAGAAGGCCTTCAAAAGATTGAGAAAAAGCTAGAGTGCCGGTTCCAGTGACATTAGCCGTATCGGCAAAAACATTATTTGCAAAAGTAGCGACTTCACCAGCAGCACCACCGTTAATGACTTTGAGTTTATTAGCACCTGTTCCGACTTGGCCTGTGATGGTACTGGTACCTTCTATTGTGAGAGTTCCGTCACTGTCAGTAGCTGTGGTAATAGCAGCAGTAAGATTTTTAGTATCAGCTAATGTAACTAGACCGTCAGCTGCAAAAGCAAGAGAGGTGCCTGTAAGCGAGCCGTTCAAGTCTAGAGTTCCAGTGCCCGTCACATTAGTAGTGGTTGCAAAAAGGTCGCTTGAGAAGGTAGCCGTATCACCATTAGCGCCGGCATTAACAACTTTGAGTCGATTGGCATCAGCACCGACTTGTCCTGAAACAGTGCTCGTACCTTCTAAAGTAAGGGTGCCTGTGTTATTGGTAGCGGTAGTTACAGTACCTGTTAGATTTTTAGTATCAGCTAGCGTGGTAGTACCATCACCTGTAAAGTTAAGGTCTCCTGTTAGGCTTCCATCGAGGTCAAGTGTTCCAGTAGCGACATCGACATCGGTTGCGAAGACATCACTATCAAAAGTAGAAGTTCCGCCACTTTGGCCTCCGTTGACTTTTTTAAGGGCCGCACCACCTGCACCGACTTGGCCGGTAACAGTACCATTATCATCGACTGTAAAGGTACCTGTTCCATCACCGGCTGATGTGGTGATATTGCCTGTCAGGGTGCCGCCATTTCCTAAAGTGGCTATACCATCGGCATCAAAATCAAGAAGGCCTTCAAAAGATTGAGAAAAAGCTAGAGTGCCGGTTCCAGTGACATTAGCCGTATCGGCAAAAACATTATTTGCAAAAGTAGCGACTTCACCAGCAATGCCGCCGTTAATAGCTTTAAGACTTTTAGGAGCTGTTCCGACTTGGCCAGTTATAGTGCTTGTTCCCTCTACGGTAAAAGTTCCTGTGCTATTCGTGTTCGTAGTAACAGTGGCTGTTAGGTTTTTGGTGTCAGCTAAAGCAACGGTTCCGTCACCCCCAAAATCAAGCGTTGTACCGGTAAGAGCGCCGTTTAAATCCAGTGTGCCGGTGCCAGTTACGTTGGTAGTCGTAGCATAAAGATCACTTGAAAATGTAGAGATAGCACCATTGGCAGCCGCATTGACAACCTTGAGTTTGTTGGCATTTGTTCCAACTTGGCCTGAAACAGTACTTGTACCTTCTAGAGTAAGGGTGCCATCGTTGTCGGTAGCAGTAGTTATGGTGCCAGTGAGGTTTTTAGTGTCGGCAAGTTCTAAGCCCCCGTCAGCTGTAAAGTTAACATTACCTGTTAGGCTGCCATTCAAATCAAAAGTGCCTGTGCCATTTATAGAAGTCGTGGTAATAAAAGCGTCACCACCAATCTGAACCGTTCTGGAGCTCCCCCCATTTAAATTAAATGCTTTGATTGCGGCGCCTGCTCCGACATCATTACTAATTGTTGAATTTCGTTTAAAATTAACCGTGCCTGTACTCGCACCCGCTGTTGTCCAAATGCTGTCAGTACCGGTAACACCAAAATCGTCATTGTTTCCAACGCTCAGGGTAACATCATTACTAAAAAAAGCACCCTCTGCTCCCGGATCACCATCGGCACCATACGCTTCATTGACATCAACATCTTGAGGGGCTGCGAATACGTTGGTTGGACATATGATAAGTAAAAGAATTAGAAGGACCGCTGGCACCTTTAGCTTCATCTCTAGTCTCGCTTTCGGTTTTATCATTAACACTGTAAACATCTTAAATAGGCACATTAATATTGTTAATGAAATAATATATAAATACAATAACGGCATACTTTATAAATTTCCTTAAAAAAATAAAAGAAAAAAATTGGGAATAATTCTTATAGCAAATTAGGATAATCTCCTATCCGCAAACAAGATCCCTCACCTATCCTTTTGCTAGCTTCGGGATGACACTCTTCGTCATTCCGAGGAGCGTTTTTTAGATAGCGACGAGGAATCTTTGCAAAAACGGGAACACGTGTCATGCATGCAACCCAAGACGAAACACATATCCCCATTCTTGCTGAGCTATTACGCTTGTTTCTTCTGTTTTATTGTTAAGTTTTAAAAAACTCGTATAATGCCCTTCATGATTCGATATTTACAAAAAATTAGTTCTAACTTTTCGTTTGAATGGAATCCCCAAGTAAAAAGGCTTTTCTCGCTCCTTAGCCCTGATATTTGGACTCTTTCTCATCACACGCCGCACAGATTCTTAAAATTGCGCAAAGAGGCTCCCGATACATCAAGGCGCCGTTTCTATGAATTTATGAGCGACCCTGAGCACGTAAAACTTTTTAAACAAGTTATTGATAGCTACAACGATTACATGAAACCGTCTCACACAATAGTCAAAGATAAATTCCCGGAGCTTGAAGGTAGACAAGTTGCTTATTTTTCGATGGAGTTTGGTATTGATACTTTGTGGACTTATTCTGGCGGTCTTGGAATTCTTTCAGGCGATCACATTCGCGGAGCAAGTGACGTGGGTCTTAATATGGTTGGCGTAGGGCTCTTTTATTTTCATGGTTACTATAAACAATACATCACAACCTCAGGCAAAATGCACGCTCGTTACCGAACCGCCGTTCCGGCAGGCAGGCCTTTAAGAGATTATTTGCCGCTTGCTCCGGTCAAAAGAAAAGACACTCGTAAAAATCTAGTAATCTCAATTCCGATTGAAAACCGTAACGTTTATGCCAAAGTTTGGCGAGCCAAAGTGGGTCGTGCTGAGATCTTGTTTTTAGATACCAATACACCTGAAAACGTCCTTCACGACCGCAATATTACTTATCGCCTTTACCAAGCCGATCCCAATCACGAGATGGAACGTAAGCGTCGCCTCGAGCAGGAAATTATTTTGGGGGTTGGCGGTGTTAAAGCCTTGAAAGAGGCCGGTTATGAGCCGGATTGTTATCACTTGAACGAAGGGCACGTAACTTTTGCTGCGATTGAGGTTATTCATCAGCTGATGAAAAATAAAAATCTTGGGTTTAATGAGGCGCAGAAAAAAGCCGCGAAAATTATCGGCTTTACCACCCATACGCCGGTGCCTGAAGGTAACGAAAGGTTTGATGAAGGTTTGGTTCGCCAATACTTTGGCCCCTATCTTAATTCTTTTTTGAATGATGATGGTAGAGAGTTTGTTTTTAATTGTGCCAGGAACAGGGATAACGCTTTTGATATGACCAAGTTAGCTCTTCTTCTTTCAGGCGCTTTTAGAAATGGCGTTAGCAAGCTTCATGGTGAAGTGTGTCAAACAATGTGGAACTACGCTTGGGGAATTGCTGATGATAAAAGCAAAACGACCCCTATTGGCTCTATTACCAACTCGGTTCATGTTCCTTATTGGCAAAGCCCCGAAATCGAAGCGTTGGCAAACAAAGCGTGCGGAGCTGATTACATTGAGCATATCCCTGACAAAGAAGTTTGGGAAGCGCACGTTGCGCGTAAAGAAAAATTGATTGCAAAAATCCGCGAACGAAAACTGGCGCAGCTTTTTAGAGAAGAAATGCCCCTTGAAGCCGCAAAGCGCCAAACTGACTCGCTTCTCTCGAAGGATTATTTCTTGATCGGTTACGCCAGACGCCTTGCGGGCTACAAACGGGCCAATTTTATATTGGAAGATGAGAACTTATTTTTTGCTTTCTTAGAAGAAACTTATCAAAAATATAAAAAACCAATCGCGGTTATTTATGCCGGAAAACCGCACCCGAGCAACAAGGCCGGAATTGACATGATTCGCACTATTTACGAGACAGCAAAACGCCTTGAAAAAAGAGCTCACCGCAAAAAATTTGAAGCGCGTCTCATTTTTGTAGAAGGTTATAACATTGAGCTGGCAAGACGTCTTGTTAGCGGTGTTGATATCTGGCTGAATAATCCCATTCGCCCCTTGGAAGCAAGCGGTACAAGCGGTATGAAAGCCGCTATGAATGGAGTGCTTAATGTTTCGATTCCCGACGGATGGTGTCCTGAAGGAATCCAGAGTGGCAAAAATGGCTGGCTCTTTGGTAGTGGTGATGCAGATAAGGGCGAAGAGGACCGCAAAGCTTTGTATGATTTATTAAAAAATGAAATATTGCCTGCTTATTTTGACCGGCCTAAAGGTCTTGATTATTCTCCTAAATGGGTCGGGATGATGAAAGCGGCTATTCGTGACATGACTCACATTTTTAATACGGATCGGATGTTAATTGAATATATAGAAAAAATGTATTTACCCGCCATCAAAGCCGCCCATCCGCGATCAAAAGCATTTAAACAGAAAGCTTGCGCGCAAGCTTAGTGGTTAGCGGCTAGTGGTTAGTCATTAGTTCGAATCCCATATGAAAAATTGGAAAACAATAATTCCTGAAAAGTACCAAAGCGAATATAGCCAAATAACTATCGCCCTTATTCAAAGGCGGGTTCGTTTATTCTCTGCCCTTCTTTTTATTCTGTTTTGGGTTGCTACGATACCTACTTTTCTAACCATTAATACAGTAGCGTTTAATTGGTGGGAGATTCCTTTTGATATTGGGATTTTGATCGTTTCGATCTTGGGCTTTTTTTTAGCAAAAAAAATTCAGAAAAAAAATACCCTGAAACCCTTTGCTTATTTTATCAATACGTCTTTATTGCTGATTTTTACGGTTTACTATTACCTCTATCCCGAAAGCTTCGCTACAGGCAGTCTCGCCTTGCTCTTTATGGCCTTTGTCATCATGCTCACCATGCCATGGAATAAAATTGAGATTGTCTCCGTCTTCATGGGGGCCTGCGCTCTTTTTGTCTTAGCTGCTTTTACGACCCAAACCCCGTTCTTAAAAGAGGTGGGATATCTTGAAACAAATGTCATTATATTTATATTCGGGGCTGTTGTGAGTGCTGTTTTTAAAGGCTGCGATGAAAATCGGAGAGCCGAACAGTTTATGCTTCGTAAAGAATTAGAAGAAAAAAATATAGCAATGCAGCAAGAGCTCGAGCTTGCCAAACAGGTTCACCGAAGCCTTATCCCCAAATCGTTTTCTGATGACAAGGTGGAAATTGCCGTAAGTTACCTGCCTTACTTTTATGTAGGCGGCGATTATGCCCGCTTCGATTTTTTGGATAAAGACCGGCTGTTAATCTTTATCATGGATATTACAGGCCACGGTGTTTCAGCCGCGCTCCTTGTTAATCGGCTCCACACGGAGATTGGCAATCTGGCCCGTAAGTTCTCTCAGCCAGGCGATATATTAAAAGAGTTGGATCTTTTCGTTCAAAAATCATTTGAAGATACTCACAAATTTCTTACAGCCTGTGCATGCGTAGTAGATTTTAAAGAAAAAAGGCTTTTTTATTCAAATTTTGGCCACCCGCCCCAAATTCTTTACCAAGGTTCGACCAAAGAGATTCAATGGCTTTCAAGCCAACACCATATGCTGGGTATCGCCACCTCGCCTACTGAAAAAATGTATGAGACAGAATTAAAATTCAATAAGGGCGACCACATTCTTCTTTTTACAGATGGTGTTTTAGAAGTCCAGGGCAGAGACAAAGAAATGTTTGGCGGTAAGCGGTTAGAAAAATTCATCCAAGAAAAGGGCGATTTGTCTCCCGAAGTTTTTAATCAAAGTCTTTTGGAAAGATTAGATCAATTCAAAACCAAACCCATCTCTGACGATATTTTTTTACTGAATATACAAATCAAGAAATAGTGATCAGTTGATGGTGGTTAGTAGTTAGTAAAACTTCTTGCTATTCACTAACGACTAACAACTATTCACTGTCCACTAGCGGCTGTTAAGCCGCGACGCGGATGGCCTGCTGCATTCTGAAACTGTTGATAAGCCCTTCGATTAATGTGCGTAAAACCTCTAGAGTTTGAATTTGTACCGAAGCTCTCCATTCATCCGGCAACTTTCCTTCAAAAGTAGTAAAAAGCTCATCCATAACACCCTTCTGACCTGCATAGATTCTCATTTGCTCCGCGTAGGTTGGGCCCAGCTTAGGATGAGATTGAATAGCTGAGTGCAATTGATTAAGAACTTGGTTGAGACCTGTAACCTTTTCTTCAAAAGAAACAACAACTGCTTGCTCTTTAGGCAAGTTAAGAGCAATAAGAATGTTTTCTATGTCTTCTAGCTTATCTCCTTTTTCCTGAATAACCAAAAGAGGGGTGTCTTTATTGAAATTGGCGCTAATAATATCGGTATCTGCTTCGAGCCCTTTCTTTTTGAGCTCGGCTAATTCTTTTAAGCTCTTAGCTGTGAGGATCTGGACAGCATTTTCATCTGTTATAACGAAATATTTAGCGATGGTTTCTGTAATAAAGCTTACTTTGTCTAAAGAGGCCTTAGCCATAGTTTGAATAAAGGCTATATCATCATTTGTTTTTTCTGATTGCTCCATAACCTCTTGAATCTCACCAAGACTCTTTGCTGCCACCTTAAAGATCTCATCAATTTCTTCCGCTTCTTCGCCCTCAGCTCTTAGCTCTTGGCTTTGGATTCTTTCATCTTCTGCCTTTAGGTATTCGCTATATTCATTAATCTTTGCAATTGCGTTTTGAACTGCGTTCTTCTGAACCTCTAGATCGTTTGTTAGGCGAAGTTTTTCCTCAAGCTCTCGAATAACTTTCAAAAAAACTTCTTTGGAGCCAACTGTATTTAATAAATTGATTTTTTCTTCATCGCCGGAAGTTAAGGATAATAAGTTGATAATTGCTTCTTTAAAAGATCCAGGGTCTTTAAATTTATGGAGAATTGGCAAGAAATTTTCTATCTCATCCCAAGCGTTTAAATGGTTAATATAAAAAAGGATCGATAAAATATCTAATACATCAAAAGTGTTGCTACTAAAATTAGAAGCTATCTGTTTAATTGCAGGATTGTCCCTAAAAGAATCGAGGTTAAAAATATTGATTCTCATTCTCCTATTCATATTCATATGCGTCACAGAAAGCACTAAAAGCAACTTGCTATCATGCGAAAAGTTCACAACTGCAGCATTAGGTCGTCCTATGGGAATTTCAAGCTCTTTTTCTGTGGCAAGATCAAAGACTCTACTTGTTTGATCTTTGTATCTTACGAAGAGCAACCTGCTGTCAGGTGAGAATCTTACAAATAAAACATTGGGCCCTATGAGAGGCGTAAGATCTCCTCCTCTAACCAGATCAAAAACTTTAGTTGTGTTATCATCATATTCTACAGAAAGCAGCCTGCTATTAGGTGATATGTCTAGCAATTTCACATTAGGCCCTATTCTAGGGTTAGAAAGCAGTGTTTTTTTCTCGAGATCAAAAACTTTTCCTGCATTGCCAGCGTACTCTACCAAAAGCAACCTACTGTCGGGTGAGAATTTTACAGACGAAGCAGTCCGCGCTATAAAGATTTCAAGGTCCCTGCCGGTAGCAAGATCAAAAACTTTGCTCGGCCTATTAGCATATGCTACATAGAGCAGTTTGCCATTAGGTGAAAAAGTTGCCTGTTTAGCATGACGTCCTATGGGAATTTTAACCTCTTTGCCGGTGGTAAGATCAAAGACTTGAGTTGTATTATCTCTATATGCTGTAGAAATCAATTTACTATCAGGGGAAAAGGTTGCTTTAAAAACACGAGGCTTTATTGGGATTTTAAGAGCTTTTTTTGTCTTAAGATCATAAACCTCACCTGTTTCGAAATTTTCTATGTCATCAAAATGCCCTACATAAAGCAGTTTGTTATTGGGTGAAAAAACAATCCCTTCAACATTGGTTCCCGTAGGGATTTCAAGATCTTCTTTTGTCGTAAAATCAAAAATCTTGTGTGTAAAGTCATGATAAATAACAGAAAGCAGCTTACCATCAGATGAAAAATCTGTTACCCAAACATTGGGGCCCGTGGGAAATTCGAGATCCCGGGCTGTAGTAAGATCGAAGATTTTGTGTGTTTTGTCATCATACATAACAGAAAGTAGCTTGCCATAGGGTGAAAGGCTGTGGTTCTCTATATCGCTTCTACCACCAGTGATATTAAGTAATTTCAAAGCTTCGATTAGTTCTTTCTCAGCTCCAAGACTCTTTGCCTCTGCTTTAAATATCTCCTCTTCGTCCTCAGCTCTCAGATCCACGCCCTTTTCTCTCACATATTCACCTCTCAAAAGATCTCCATATTCTTCGATTTGAATAACAGCAGTTCTCACTGCTTTGGCCTGAACCATTTCATCGTCTGTTAATTGAAACTTTTGAATCAACTCATCTAAAATTCTCTGAACCGTCTTTAGAGACCCGTATTGAGAAAAAAGCGAAATAACTTCTTCGTCTTTACTAATTCCTTTTGAGGAGAGGGCGAATAAATTTGTAAGTTCTTCTAATCTATGAGTTGCACCAACTGTCTGGCTCACTTCCCTTCTTATTGTAAAAGCCATCATAGAAGCTATAAGCTTTCTTGCCTGGCTAGCTGCGTTTGTTGAACCATTTATATTTTTTAACTGTTCATAAAGCGCCAATCTTATTCTCGACATATCTTCAATAGGGGCTTTGGTAATAAGCTGATTTATTGCAACTCTCATATAGAGCCAAACAACGTCTATTTTATCATTATGCTCTTTGTAATTAGCCCCTTGAATTTTGCTAAGGCTTTTGATGTTTTCAAGAATTTGGTTATTAATAACGTAAAAGTTTTTTGGATCTGATATGCCTAAGATAGCTTCCCTCATAGGCGTAATAATCCAAAGCCTTGCCTCAAAAACCTCTGTTTCGTCACCTTTAAGTGCATTTAACTCTTTCAAAAGTCGGTTCAGAATTTGAATATATGTTTCATTTGGATAAGTTTCAGCTTTTAAAAGTTTCTTTAAAGCCTCCGCAAGGCTTCCTCGCTCGACATTATCTTTTATATTAAATTCTTTAATCGATTCAAACTCGTCAAGCAGTTCCAAGGGCCCCATCCTAGAATAGTCCATCCCAAGACTCCTTGCCTCTGCTTTAAAGATTTCTTCTTCACCTCGGCGCTCGGCGCTCGGCGCTTCCCGCTCTCTCACATCTTCCGCCTTTACAAAAGCCGTTAATTCTTCAATCTGCCGTGTTGTGGTTTCGTGAGCTAGTGCTTTTTCTGAATCATCCGGGGCCATTTTAATTTTTTGTCTTAAATCGCCGAATATTTGGTAAACATTTTCTACATGCTTCTTCCGCACAGGGGCTTCTCTAAGGAGCTTCAATAAAGCAACATAAAGGGGGCTGTCTTTCTTCGGTTTTAGTCCGTACTTTTCAAAAAGTATAAGGATAAGCGCTTCAGGCAGAGCCGGCCACTGCCAGTTCAGACTGTCATATGTCTCTTCCAAAACTTTTATAAGAAAACTTTCAAGTTCCGCGCGTTCTTTCTTGTTGAGCTTTGAAATAGTCTTTAAAACTTTTTTGTCTAAAATTTTTCTCTCGTCATGCTGATAAGGACCAAATGGCGTTATATCAAGTTGTTTGGAGCCTACAACAGCAAAATAGAATTTGAGGTGGGTCATAGGAGATAGCCAGTGCATTAATTGCTGAGTTGTTTGTAGTGTTAATTTGTTAACAAGGTTACCAAGGCCGCCTATTATCGGAATGAGCACTACAAGCGCCATTAAAATACCGGGGCCAAGCACTACTGTAGTGTCCCCAAAAGATAGACGTTTTATCGTAAAGCTCCAAAGCTGAATCGCCCCATAGCCCGTCAATACTAACGGGGAGCCTACGAGTAGAATGGCATAGAGAGCACGAAAAACTGCATTTAATGTTTTGTAGGGAATTAATGCCTTTTCTACCGTTCCAAGCGACTTAGCTTCTGCTAAAAATATTTCTTCTTCCGCCTCTTCGCCCTCAGACCTTAGTTCTAGTCCCTTCTCTCGTTCAGCTTGTGCTGTAGTAAAAGCTTTTAACTCTTCAAGCTTGCGAACAGCAATACTTTTAGCTTCTGTTGTTCCTAAATCAGAGGTGACACCCTTAAGCTTTTCTTTTAGGTCATTAATTATCTGCTTAGCCCGATCTACTGTTTCGCGATTAAGCGACGTTTGAAACAGGTTGGTTAGAGCAGTATATAAAGGATCTTCCTTGTCTATCACAAGCTCATTTTCTCTTAACAATACGATCGCAAAGGCTTTTGAGATTATAGGTTCAAATATCGTTTCGTGTTCAGGAAGCCTTAACGATCTGCTAAAAGGTTCAAACCTCGTCTCGTTTTCACGGAGCCTCAAAAGCAAATTGCGGAATTTCGCAAGGTCATCATCATTAAGACGCCAAATAATTTGTTGATCTTTTGGGTCATCAATTTCAAAACCAAACACTTCTTCTGTATCGCTTCGCTCGAGGGTTAAGAATAAAAATTTGAGATATGTTAAATCGGGCAATAACCGAAGCAGCTTGTGGATAATTTCTACTAGGCCAGCTGGGGTTTTCTTAAGCTTTTGAGGTTCGATAGGTTCGGATAAAAACATAGCAAACCTAGCGGCGCCCCAAATAGGTATGCTTATCAACCCAATCGTTATCAACTTGCCTATCGTAAAATTTAATGCGACCTCAGGAGGTCCCTTAAGTAAAAAACCCGCGGCAAGCAAACCTAACGCTATTCCTACCAAAAAGAAACCTAGAAGATATGATCCAAGAAATGCAAATCCGCTAACTACATTTAATCCGAGGCGATAAAACTGTACTTTTTTTCTCTCTTCCCCAAGCGACTTGGCTTTCGCTTCCGGTTTTTGGCTCTCAGCCCTTGACTCTAAGCCCTCGGCTCTCTTCCTAAATATCTCCTCATCCGGCATTTCTTCTTGTCTGACATCCAACACTTTACTTCTAAGAATCCGCGCTTCTTCAAAGACTTTTAATTCGTTAAGCTGTTTGACGGCGATTTCATGGGCTTTTGTTCTTTCAGAATCAGTAGAAGCGTCGCTGAGCTTCTGTTTTGTGTCATTGATTATCTGCTCAACATTTTTCCCCGCCCGATCGTCAAGCGACATTTGGAATACTTCGGTTAAAGCAACATATAAAGGATCTTTATTGTTCATCGTAAGCCCATTTTCTTTAAAAAAGATCATGGCGAGCGCTTTTGAAACTATCAGATCAAAGTCTTCATCATTTTTTACTTTTTCATTATGAATCTCGAGCAATAACTTGTGGAGCCAGGCAATACCCCTATTATTGAGGCGCCAAATAACCTTTTGATCTTTTGGATTATCAATCTTGAAGCCTAATACCTCCATTTTCTTTTCCCGCTCCAAGGCTAAAAAGAAAAGTTTAAGATATGCTTTGGTCGGTATTAAACGAAACGACTTTTGAATTAATATCGCCGCTCCTGTCGGTAGGCCTTTCAATAAAACAAATGCTGCTGCTTGTATTACGTATTTAGCAAGGAAAATGGCCCCTGCTAGCCATATTAAAAAGTGTGTCCTATTATCCTTAAAAAATACCCCGGACAGAATAAAAGCAAAACCAAACACAAAAAAAGCAGCAAAAGAGAAAAGGCCCGTTACTGCAGTTATTACACCTGAAACCACCTCTAGCGCTATATGATAACGTCCTGCTCTTTTTCTTTCTTCCCCAAGCGACTTAGCCTCTGCTCTAAAAATTTCTTCTTCCTGAGATGGCGCTCTTCCTTCCATCTCCACATCTTTGGCTCTTTCCTTTGTTGCCCGCTCAAAGAGCTCCAATTCTTCCAGTTGCTGCATAGTAATCTCGCGCGCTTTTACTTTTTTTGGATTATTAGTAGCAATTTCAAGTCTTCTTTCTAAATCATTAAATATTTGGCCAAGATTTTTTCTGTTTTGATTATCAGGTGCCATTCGGAATAATTTTACTAAAGCGATATATAAAGGGTCTTTGTTAGCCATGGGAAGTTGATTTTCCTTTAGGAAGACAATGGCAAGCGCCTTGGAAGTTGTCGAATCAATCTGCTTACCTTTCTCTTGATTTTCTTCGCGAATTTTCAGAAGGAACTCCTTAAATCCAGCAAGATCTTCACTGTTGAGCTTTTGAATAATTTTCTGATCGCGTGAATTATTAATATCAAAAGCTAGCGAGGTGTTTTTCGGCCCAACCCGCTCATCTGAAATCGCATTTAAAAAGAACGCTTTAAGGTAAGCTTTCGGAAAAAGTTTTGACAATAGTTTTTGACTAGAGCTAACACCAAATTCATCAGCATTGGTAAGTAAATTTACTACGAACATATATATAGCCGGTGTTGCAACGAGGGCGACAAAGAGAAAAGGTGCTAGCATTGAGCCTGTGCTGATCGCGGTAATGATAAAACCAAAAAATAAAGCGCTTGGAACAAAAACGCCGGCGAAAAAGAGATAGGCGCTCTTCAAAATAGGACGAAACATTTTATAGTAGTTTACTAACCGCACCACTTCTCCGTCCGGCGCTCCGAGCGATTTGCCTTCAGCGCTCGGCGTTTCTTTAAATATCTCATCTTCAGTCCCCTTGATTCTTGGCGGCATCTGTTCTTTTGCTTTTTTTGCACTTTCCAAAGCTTCCAATTCATTAAGCTGCTTAACGGCAATCTCATGGGCTTTTGTTCTTTCTGAAGCAGTAAAAGCCATTTTGAGTTTCTGTTTTGCATCAGCAATTACTTGATCAACGTTTTCCCCAAATCTACTAATGGGTGACATGTTGAATTTTTCTACTAAAGCAATGTACAAAAGATCCTTCTCGTCCATCGATAGGCCATTTTCCTTAAAAAAGATTGCAGCGAGCGCCTCAGAAGTTATGGGGTCAGGCACTTTATTATTCTTTACTTCTTCTTCTCGGATTTTTAAAAGAAACTCGTGAATTTCGGTGAGGTCACTATCATTGAGATTGAAAAGGGTCAATAGATAGCTTTCCCCCCAGAGATTTTCCAAGTTGTATGTGGGGTTCCGCCTGTCTTCGTTTATCGCCAAAAATAAAATTTTTAAATATTTTTTAGCGGGCAATAAATTAAGCAATTTTCTTATTAAATTATACCCTGCCCCTATAAGGCCATCGCCGATGGCTATTCCCAGCGCCAACACTAAAACTGCTGAACCTCCATACACTGCTCCTGCAATCCCGATTGGAACATATTTTTTTATAATAAAAAATGCGCCCAGACCGATTAAAAATGCGGCGTTCATTCCAAGTAGGCCTCCTATAACGATGTTAATGTGATGGATTGCAACCAGTATTTTATGATAGCGTACCGCCCTTTTTCTTTCTTCCCCAAGCGATCTGCCCGAAACAAAAGACGTAACTCCCTCTTCCCCTCTTAACTCAGAAAAGGTTTTAATGCTGCTTGTCACAAATTCTGAAACAGCACCCAAAGAAGCGCCGGTTGCCGCTCGCGTAGCCGCTTTTTGAAAAGCAGTGCTTCCCGCCGCACCCGGCTGGTAAACGCCTCTTATCACTTCTTGCAAGAGCGATTTAAGACGTGCGGGTAATTCTTTGATCTCATCATCCTTAAGGTGAAAAGAGTGGGCGCCGCCATAATTGGTAGGAACTGTTTCGGCGTTTGCTCCAATACCAATCGCTATAAATTCTGTTTTGACACCCGCTAAGATTCCTTTTCTTTCTTCACGAGCTTTTTTTAATATACTTTTAATAGCTTCTTCATCTCCCTCACCATCTGTAAGAATAATTACAAAGTGTTTCTCGCCCCCTATCTGTTCAATATCACGAATGGCGGCAAGAAGGGCCGGTCCTTCATTGTTACCGCCCTGGCGTCCGATATTGCGGTAAAGGTCCTCGATTAATGTATTTTTATCCTTAGGAGAACTGTAACTATCGGGGATTTCTGTTTGACCCTCACGATAATATTCATTTTCTTTGCCGGCTGGTGTTCTTTGCCCTTTAAACCTTTTGTGTAAAAAGGTGCCTGAGCCAAAAGCTCGAACCGCAAAATCAATATTAAGAGATTCCAAAACTTCGAGTAAAAGACCGGTGCCCATCAAGGTCCGGTAACCCTTAGCAGCCACATTTCTAGAGCCGGTCGCACCCTTATCTTCTCCCATACCACTCATGCTGCCGCTTTCATCAACAATAATGGTAAATTTCACATCCTTCTTTTGTGGAATGATGCGGTCTTTGTAAAACCGCATATCCGTAAACCCTCGTGCCATCGAATGAATGAGGCGACGCATATCAATCTGTCGGCCGCGCTTTAAACCCGTAATTTCTTTGGGGCGAATGGTGTTTTGAATAAGATCTCTTAAATAGCCAGTGAGTTCCGTGATCATTTTTCCTATATCTTGCATCAAGCGGTCCCTGATCCCCCGCTTACCGAAGATTTCGTCTTCTTGTGTGGCTTGTTTATAATCTTCCGCGTCTTTAGCGGTTCTGTCTTTGGCCTTATCTCCCGTCTGATCTTTTATCTGGTCCATTAATTTTTTCTTATCCGCTTCAGAAAGCTGATCCCACAATTTTTTCCAGTCATCGGGCGACATTGGTTTACCATCTTTGCCGGGTTTT
>CAZLUT010000009.1:23634-41137 GCA_964562805.1 uncultured bacterium
CCACTAGTAGGCTCACCTTCTCCTTCACCACGGTCTCCTTCGCCATCTTCTCCTTCGTCACCTCCTCCTGACCCGCGTCCTTCTTTCACATCTTCGGTGGCCCATTTATATACTTTGGGCATAACAAGTTCGCGAATAATTTCTCCCTGCTCTTTAGCGAGTCCGATAATATCGCTTTCATCAGGATTTCCATTAAACCGGTAAAGCCCCAGATCATTCTTTTGAACAGGAAGCAGAGAAAAGACCCCCCGGGCCTTTCCTTGGTTGGGACCTTCAATGGCATGATTGACGGCATCAATTCGCTCAAGAGTTTTACCGTCTCTTTTGTAAACAGGCTCACCAAAAATGCCCGCTTGAATTAATTCCTCCATGTCTTTTTTTAATTCAGCGTTCTTTTTACCAAAGGCTTCTAAA
This sequence comes from uncultured bacterium, assembly GCA_964562805.1. Classification (GTDB taxonomy): domain Bacteria; phylum Omnitrophota; class Omnitrophia; order Omnitrophales; family CAZLUT01; genus CAZLUT01. Next base: position 24,049 of record CAZLUT010000009.1, read on the forward strand.
AATTTATCAATCACGGGGCCCGCGTTCATATCCGATCCGCGCTTTGCAAGATAAAGCATGAAGTTCATCATTCCGGCCGCATAACCTATATCAACTTTTGTCCCGGTCTTTTTATCCACACCAGTTACAACAAGCCTCTTCACCATCTCATCATCATTTTTAAAATCAAAAATAGTTTCATCATTCATAGATTTGATGGGTCCGTGAGCTCCGCCAAAAAGGCGTTTGCCCCAATATTCAATTCGGCCGTCTTCCAAGATATTAAATACTCGCCCGGCCAAGCTATCCTTTTTCAAAAAGTCGGCAAACAAGGACAAGTACCGTGTACCTACCCGATGCATCGCTTCATGAATACCGACGCCGATTAAGTTTGGCAAACTTAACTTATCAATTTCCTCTTCGTGATATCTAAGAGTTCGGCTAAAAGGAGCCCAAGACCAAGCCTTTTTAGATGGTTTTATTTTAATATCCGACTTTTGAGTAATGATCGTAAAAATTTCTTCAAAAGTTCTTACTCTTTCGTCGTGTCCCATCTTTTCCCATTGTCCTGCTGTGGGTAAATCAACAGGGGCTCCAGTGCCAGGCTTTGCCATTTGCACGGCGCTTCGAAGATCAGCCTCTGTCATTTGCCCCAAAGGAGAAGCAGCTTTTAAAGAAGGTGTCACCATCGAGGATGTGATGCCGGTCAAGTCTTCTATTTCTTCCTGCTCCCCAATGTCTGCTAATTTGCGCTCCATTATTTCAGCTTGCAGAGCATCAAAGGCATCCAAAGGATCTTCGGGCACACCTTTGATCAAGAGATCGTTAACCAAATCTTTAATCCCGCCAAGCATCATCCGGTACTGCTCACCTTTCGTGCGTTCGCTCCTTACCCACATTTCACGAAATCGGCTTCTTAAAGCGGGTGACAGAGGTACGCGCCCCGCGTTTCTTCCTGTTCGCCCATCCATCGGATTCATCGTGGCAAAAAGCCGGAAGTTGGGATGAATGTTAACCTGAACTTTTTGCTCCTGAATCGTCATGGTGCCGCGATCAAAGTATTCGTTCAGAATCTCAATCACGCCGCTTTCCGCCATATTAAGTTCTTCCAAGACGAGAGCGGAACCCTCTTCCATCGCCCGCACTAGAATGCCTTTTTTAAATTCATAAGCGCCTGTTTCTTTGTTAATCGCGAAACTTCCGATGAGCGACTCAACCGTAGCGGCTCCCAAAGCCACAGAAACATATGGCCAGTTAAGTTGTCTTGCGATATCAGCTATCATCTCGGTTTTTCCGCCGCCCGATTGGCCCACTTCCAAAACAGGCCTCGATTTATGAATATAAACTGTTTTGTCTTTTGAAATTTTCTTTGGCACAACACCGCCGTCTCTAAAACCTTTTAAAAGCTGGGCGCGTACCATTTGGGTTGATTGAAGCTCTACCAATTTTTCAATGCGTTCAGCCTGAGTAAAAAAGTGTTTTTTAATTAATTGCTCAGTTATCTTTTCTAAACCAGGCGCTTTTTTAAATTTGATCCACATCCATTTGGCGGCCTCTTCCCTAATCAAATCTTTTTGGCTTGTTTCAGGCTCGCTAAGCTGCCTTTCTTCAACAGCATTTAGGATTTCGTTCTGATAAATCTCAAAATCTCTTTCTTGAAAGGCCCCAAAAGACTCTCCCCGCTCATTAACCAAGTTCTTACTTTGAATTTCAATATTAAGACTTTTGAGCATACTGTTTAACATTTCAACCGCAGATAATTTTCTGACCCTGATGCCGGCAAGCTCAAGCCACTCGTCTTGGCCTTTGCGGATAGTTTCTACCCGCTGAAACTCTTGAAATAAACTTTCTTCGCTAGGATCCCAGTTTAAATATTTTTTTGACTTAAAAAGCTCTTCCAGGGTCCGAATATTATTTTTTTCAGGATCGTCTTCAGAGTTTGTCTGGTTGAGAAGTCCGGAATATTCAGTATAGGCTTCTATATTGAGAAGGCGAGCCGGATCACCCTTCTTATCCAGCCTGATTCGTTTTAACGTGTCTTCCGCGATTCGTTCTAAATTTCTCAGCGTAAATTTATAAGAATTGTCCGCGTTAAAAAAATCAAATTGCCGTTCTTCGCTTATTTCGCTGATTTTTGTCTGAAGCTTAACCAGCTTTTGTATTTGCTGCTTCTCGATACCGGCTTCGGCCAGCTTATATTTTTCCATGAGAATATCGACCATTTCACGCTCAGTCATGGGCGGAATATTATGAATTTCAAATCGGTTCATAAAAGCCTCGCTCATTCGATTACGGCCCGAATACGTCGAGGGGTTTCCGCTTGTAATCAGCTGAAATCCCGGACCCGGAAAAATCTTGCGGCCCTGAAACTCGAGGTAGCCTAGTGTCAGCAATTGATAGAGAAGCCCTATCGCCTCTTCGTTAGCTAAATTTACTTCATCCAAAAGAACTATCTTACCCGACACCCCTTTGTCACGATCTCCGATCGCCTCTAATAAAAGTCCTTTTTCAAACACAAGATCAATGCCCGCGACACCGTTTAATATTAAAACACTTATTTTTTTCATCAAATTAATCGATCGTAGATTTTTTTGACGGGCACCGCTAATAACATAGTTTTTCAAAAATTGCCGGTGAAGTTCGTGAGGTAAAATAGCTTTTTCAGCCGGGATTTTCAAAAAGGAACGCATATCATCATCGGTGATGTGGAGCGCTTCTAGTGCTTCTTGAATTTTTAAATGAGCGCCCTTTTTTATGTTTTCTTCAATCACTTCATAGGCCTCGGCAAAACTCAGCTCCACCTCAACCGGACGATAGCTTCCCAACAAATCATATTCATCGGTACGCTGATTAATCTGAATGCGCTGAAAATTTTCATCGCTTCCTGTAAGAATCGTAGCCGCGATTTCCACCATCGTGGACTTGCCGCCTGAAGTCTCGCCAAAAAGCATCGTGGGGTTAAAAGCGCGCGTAAATTCTTTTTCATCGCGCTTTAAGGACTCTAACAAAAATCCCATTTCTTCTTTTGAAGTTTTAGTGAGAATGAAACCTTTGTCTTGAAGGAGCTCGGCCGGAATTTTTGCGATTTCTATCTGTCCTCGTTTAACAGCATAGTTCCCGTCTTTTAATTGCCATCTATACTCTGTTTTTTCCATGTCATAATCGGGGAAAATCTTTTCACGCACGGCTTTCTTGTCTTCATCATTATTAAGTCTCAGGCAATAAACTCTTTTAAAAGCAATCTGGAGCAGTTCGTTAGGGTTTTTGATGCCGGCTTTTGAATCTTGAACGACAATATCAACAATTTTTTCAATATCCCGAAGGCTTGTGTAATAGCCTTCATTGTCTTCTTTGCCAATCTTATCACTCGCAACATAATCCCGATAAGTGTCGTAAGCTTTATAAATAGCATCCACCATGTCTTTTGTGGGGCGGAACCCTTTGTTTTGAAACTTCTTTTGAATAATTTTCTTGGTTTCTTTGGCCGATTTAATATGAGAAACCCAGACTTCGTCAAAACGGCTTCTTAAGGCCGGCGAAAGGCCAACCCGGCCCCCTGAGAAACTCGTTACTCCCTGCTCAGGATTCATCGTGGCAAAAAGTCTGAAATCAGGATGAATGATTTCCTTTTTCCCTGTCATGGGGTTAGTAAAAGTGCCTTCATCAAAATATTCGTTAAGAATTTCAAGCAATCCTGTGGGAGCCATATTGATTTCTTCCAAGACAAGAACGGCCCCCTCGCGAATTGCTTTAACCAAGACATCGGCCACATAACGAAACTTTTTGGTTTCAGCGTCTCTTTCGTACCCGCCGATCAAAGTCTCCAAAGTAGCGTTGCCGAGAGAAATAGAACGGTATTTCCAGCCAAGACGCCTTGCCATGTCCCCTATCATGACCGTTTTACCGCCGCCTGATTGGCCAACTAACATCACTGGATTTCGTTTATCAATAAGTCCTTTGGCGATGGAATGACGAATCAGATTTGTTTCTTCGCCTCCCTCCAGCTCTTCAATTACATTCGCCTCAATAGCCGGGCCTCCCAACTCTTCATAAAAACGTTCTTCAATCTTAAGGCCGCCTGCATTGACAACACGTCTCCCCTTGGAGTTGGTCTCTTCTTCAAATGATGGCTGAACATTTATATCAAAAGATGGGAAAAATTCACTCTGCTTAAAGATTTGATCGAGTCGATCTTTTTCTTCCGGGCTCCGGCCTAAAATACCGAGATATTCGACGTAGGCTTCTTTTATAATCACATCCGTTGGGGGGGAACTGTCGCCTGCCGCTAAAACCTCACGAGCGGTTCTTAAAATACGTTTTAAATTTCTAAGTGTAAATAAATACCCTTGAGCCTGGCCTGATCCCACCTGAGGGAAAAACCCTTTATCAATCGCCTTGTTAATCTCTTCCTGTAAGTTGGCAAGCTTAGTTACTGTATTTTGAAATTTGGAATCTTTTTTAAAGTGGCCGACTTTTTTATTTTCTCTTACGGCAACCTCTGCCATTTCGTCTGGGGTCATTATATCCGTGTAGTGAATTTCAAACCGGTTCATCATCGCCTCACTCAAACGGTTTCTGCCGCTATAAGTAGCCGGATTGGCTGTTGCGATTAATTTAAAACCGGGGGCCGGATATATTTTTCTAACTTGGGGAATTTCGGCGTCTTTATCGTAATATTCGATATAACCTAAAGTAAGAAGCTGGTATAAAACCCCGATCGCTTCTTCGTTTGCCAGGTTGATCTCATCCAGCACAACAGTATCTCCCCGCTTAATAGCTTGAAGCAGGCGCCCTTCTCTGAATTCCATTTCAACATTCATCACTCCATTTTTAATCAGGTAGGCAACTGTCCGGAGTCTCTTCTCGGCGTCTTCCAAATTATCAGAACTTTCATCCTGAGCCTCCCTAAGAAGATTATTAACAAAACCGGCTGTTTCAGTTTCGACAGTTGCGAGAAGTTCCTCGATTTGTTCAAGGTCAGTTAGCTTTCTTATCTCCTCCTCTTCAGGAGTACCTTTGCGCAACACTTTGATAGCTTTCTTAATCTTTTTCCATTCTTTTGCTTCCATCGTGTTCTGCACGATACGAATTGCTTCATCTAATTCGATATTAAGTTCGCGCGGTTCATAAGCGCCGAAAAGATCCAATTCATCGGTGCGCTCATTAAATTGAATGCGGGTGTATCCTTGTCCCAAGATATTAGTTGCCATGTAGCGGGCAACAGAGCTTTTCCCCCCGGCTGTTTCTCCCAATAGAAGCACGGGGTTGAATTTGCCTTTTCTCATCTCTTCATCATTTACCGCCACGGATTCCATAAGAGCGATCAAGTTATTCATTGTGTGAGTATTTTCTACCAATTGAGCGTTTTTCAATTCTTCTTTTACTTTCTTTTGAGTCAAAGTCTCGAGCTCTTCCTGGGAAACATCAGGCCTTTCTTCTTTTATTTGCCTTCTGATGTTGTTTTCAAAAGTCGAAGAGAGATTTTTTAGATCAAACCGTCCTATGAGGTTGCTGCCGTCATATATTTCTATTTTCTGATCATCCGTTGATTTGTATTTTAATTTTTGAGATTTTAAGAGCATGATGCCGGCCTTTTTTGTTTCGTCATCCACAATTTTTCTGTCATCTTCATTTTCCATGCGGAGACGATAAACCCGCTGAATAGCACGGGCGAGCGCTAAGTCTTCTGATAAACCGGTCTCCTTCATTAAATAACTCATGATTTTTACGACCCGATTCAAGTCGCGCAGACTCGTATAATAAGCGGGGTCCATTTTTTCTTTAAAGGCTTTCTTATAGAGAGTAAAAAACTTTTCGATTTTTTCAATTGTTGCTTTTTTGGCAGGAATTTGTTGCTGCTCAAAACGGCCTTCCAATATTTTCTGCATTTCCTCACTGCTTTTTTCATGAGGAACCCAGACTTCTCGAAATCGGTTGCGAAGGGCCGGAGATAGGCTGACACGGCCGATATTTTCACCTGTTTCCCCCTGAATCGGATTCATCGTGGCAAAAAGCCTGAAGTCAGGATGAATTTTTACCGATTTCAGCGTAAATGGATAGGTAAAAGTTCCTTTATCAAAATATTCATTTAATATTTCAATGATCCCGGATTTAGCCATGTTGAGCTCTTCCAAGACCAGAACGCTTCCCTCTTCCATGGCCTTAACTAAAACACCAGGGCGATAAATAAACCTTTTTTCCTTTTGGTCATATTCCATAGTGCCCAGCAAGCTCTCCAAAGTAGCGTCCCCTAAAGAAACGCTCACATAATCAAGGCCCAGGTGATAAGCAAGGTCCGCAATGATTTCGGTCTTCCCGCCACCAGACTGCCCTACCAAAAGCGTTGGCTCATTCTGCCGAATTCCCTTGGCTACCTGCATTGCGGGAAATTTGGTTGACTCGACATTGATGAGAGGGGCTATAGGACTCTCTTCTCTTGGCGCCCTGCCCGGGGTTATAATGCCGTCTAAAGAAACACTATGCTCTTTTTCGTTGTATTCATAAGAGATTGTCTTAAAACGATTCAGAATAATTTGATTAAAACGTTCCCGTGTTTTGTTGGGGTCTACCCCAAACAAGTCTCCCATGGTTACGTGAAATACATTACGAATCTTTTCATATTCCTGCAGGAAGCTCTTGGCACGCACGCTGATATTTTCATCCTTGCTTTCGGTCTCTTTCATTAAAGCGTCAATGGAATCATAAATATAAAGCGGGCTTCGCATCAAAACGCCCGAATACTCAGAAAAGGCCTCTTGAATCCACATCTCAAGATCGGGCTCTTGGCCCTCACGCTTTCTTTCGGCAACATCACGATAAATGCGGATAAAATTCCGGATTGTAAAAACATAATCGCTATCGGCTCCCATCCGGGGAAACCCGCCCATCAAAAGTAAGCTGTTTAAATGTTTCTGGGTGCGGGCCAGCATTTCTAAAGTTTCGGGAGTGACGCCAAACTCTTTTTCGATAACTTTTGTCATCCGCCCTTCATAATCTTTGGGCTCTTCGCCCGCTTTAATTTCTAAATCTTCTTCCGCATAGAGCCCTTCTTTTATGAGGTCTTTTCGCATGATGCCGATTAAAATATTTTTTAATTCGGAATCTGTCATTTCATCAATATTGACGATTTCAAATCGATTCATGAACGCTTCGCTGAGGCGTGTTCTGGAAGAATAACTGGAAGGATTGGCTGTCGCTATGACACGGGGCTTGGTTCCTTCTTCGGGTTCGATCACCTCGCCTCCATATTCCAAATATCCCAAAGTAAGAAGCTGATATAAAACGCCCAGCATTTCTTCGTTTGCTAAATTAATTTCATCGAGAAGAATCAGGTCTCCCCTTTTATACCCTTCAAGAAACCGGCCTTCCTTAAATCTGAGACCCACTTCGTTATTCAGCATGTAGGCAATGGATTTGACTAATTGAATCCTTTCTTTTTTCTCTTTGGAAAGCCCCTCCTGACCTTCAAAAGGAGCAAGCTCTTTTGCTTCTTCAATATAAGACTGAAGCCTCGTAATAATACGCTCTTGGATTGCGATTCTCTTTGCTTCAAAAAGCTCAGACCCTTTTTTGTCTTTTAAAATCGCTTCCCTTTCTTCCTCCGTAAAAAATTTGGCCCAGAACTGTCCTTCGCCGCCCGTAACTAAACGGCTAAAAACTTCTTCAAGCGCGTTATATTCGCCGCGTGCCAAGGCCTCTTCGAGTCGCGCGATTGTTTTTTCCATGGTGATTTCAACTTGGTACGGCTGAAACGAACCAAAAAGTTCAAACTCATCCGTTCTTTCGTTGATTTGAATGCGTGTCTCGCCAACCCCCAATACTTTTGCGGCAAGCCCCGCGATCGTACTCTTACCGCCCGCAGTAGTTCCATATTCAAGCACGGGATTAAAAGCCTGGTGTTCTCCCGCTTCCATCGCCTCAAGAACCATCGCTAAATTCCGCTTGGTTGTTTCATTAAAAATAATATTGGGGTCGACATCTTCTTCTTTTAGAATCTCCCGGAATTTTATATTGAGAATATCCTGCGCTTCACCCACCTGGATTTCTTCGCTGATAAGTTTCTGAGCGCCGCTTTCTTCATCTTTTTCTAATTTTTGAATTGTCTTCGGCCTTCTTTTTTCGCTGATTTTGATCTCTTCAGCGCCCGGCTCATACCCTTCGATTTCATAAATAAAATCCAATTGGTCCTCCGGACGAATAATACGGTGGGTTGCCATTAAAGCACGAATGCGAGCCCGGTCCTTATCGGAACCCAGGCGATGATAATAACGCCTTTTAACAGCTTTTATGACGGCGTCACGAATTTCAACGCCTTGATCAAAATTCTGTTTAATAATTTTTAATGTTTTCTTGAGATCTCTCAAGCTTACAAAATAGGTCTCATTGTTAATTGTGCCGATTTGAGGGCCAACTCCCGTTTGAGGGTCGCCCAGAACCAGTCTTTCAAAATCATAGTGAAAATTAACAACTTTTACGAAATAACTGAACGTGCGAAGCAATTTATTAAAATCATCCAAAGTTGTGCCGGCTTCTTCCTGATAAAGATCAAAGATTTCGGCGACAAGCCCTGCTGTACCTTCTTTGCCGGTGCGGGAGATATCGGCAATAATTTTAAGAAGCCGGTCTTCTTCGCTGCTGCCTTCTTCAATGTTGTACCGTTCCCTTAGTTTTTCAAAAGGTATTTCATCAAAGGCTGTTTCACCAACCTGTCCCAGAATAACTCCCAATTGCTTAAAACGCTCAACTCTCCCTTTAATAATATTCGCGTATTTATCGGATTCACCTTTCAGCCCGAGCAGTTTTTTAAGCATGGGCTGAAGTCTTTCCCGCGCTGTCTTGGAAATCTCAGCAAGCCCTTCCCAAATTTCGATATCAGTTGCATCAGGCAATTTCTCTCTTATCTTAGGAATGCCTTTAGGAATAAATTTTTGAAAATAATAGCCCATAGTAGTTTTATCATCTTCACCCTTTCTTCCTTCCATCAGGGCAACTGTTAATATGCTCCGTACAACATTGATATCCTCTTCTACAAGGGCTCGAGTATAATCATTTTCGCTGATAGCTTCTAAGTCGCCTTGGAGAAAATTGGAAATTGTATGTTCAGAAATATCTTCGCCGCCTGGCTTAAGGTCTGAAAACTGCAATCGATAAAGCTTCGCCAAATCCAAGAGCACCATAATACCGTCCCGCTCACCATAGTCTTGACTAACCTGATAAGCCCAGCTCTCAAACAAATCAACCAGGCTTTGTTCCGGATTGAGCTGTGTTAAAAAATGGGAAATTTCAGGATTTTCACGAAGCACCATATTAACAATAAACTCAATAAAGCTGTCAAAATTGAAATGGTTGTCAAAAAAGTTTTTGATAGAAAGAAGCGCCTGGGTCTTTTTAACAAAAAGCCTAATATCATCATCTTCGATATATTCCGGGTCAATGGCTTGAAGGATTCTTCCCACGGCACTCCGGTTAACAACCGGTTTTAAATAAACTTGGTTTTTATCTTCGTATTGCTCGACAAATTCTTTGCTTGCGATTTTGAAGCCAAGCAATATTCGAAGCTCAATTTCAAAGTCCCGCGCTTCTTTCTCATCCTCAATAGGAGCTTTTATCGTCTCTAAGGTTTCATAAATAAATTTCTCTAAATCGGGACGGAGAGGATTTGCTTGAAGACTCATCAAATCCTGGAAGGCTTTCTGGGCATTTAATTGGCCAATTTTTTGAATAACTCGTTCTTCAAGCTCATCGAGTTTTTGCTGCGTCGCACCGAGCGACTTTGCTTCTACCGTAAATATCTCATCCTCAGGCGGCGCCCTTTCTTCCGGCTGGCGCCGGGCTTTCACCGGTTGGCGCTTTCTCGCATCCATAGCCATAACATATTCCCTCAGCTCCTCTAATTTTTTATCCGCTTTTTCAGTGGCAGATGCTTTTTCAGAATCATTTTTTGCTATTTTCATTTCCTGCGATAGGTTTTCGAGAATTTGAAGGGTTCCTTGATCAATTGCTTTTTGGTACTGAGGATATAAATAGAAGTCACCATTATTAATAGCGATAGTTTCTTTTACCTTGCCAATTATTGGGCTGTTAATGCTAAGCCCTTGTTCCCGTATCATAGCTTGCGCCATAATTCCCGCTAAAAGAGGGGCTGAATTTTCTCGCTCAACCTCTTCAACCATCGAAAAGCGGCCGATTGCCTCTGCAATCTGCTCTCTTGCTGAAGCGAGATAATCAATCGGAATTCTCATGGTAATCGCCCTAAGCGGTGAGATTACCGCGTATGAGTCGAGATGTTCCTTTATAAAAAAATCAACAGCTAAAGAATAAAACTTGGCCATTTGCTCTTCCGTTCCGCTGATCAGTTTCATAGTGAGCGCCGCCATGATATTTGCACCTTCTTCGAGAAAATCGTCTGCATCTTCATCGACTGAAACAGAGCGTGATGAATACATTTCCATCAATTCCTCAACAGATTTTGCCCGCAGCTCATCCAGATCCCCAAGACTCTTTGCCTCTGCTTTAAAAATTTCATCCGAAGACGCTTCTTCTTCTGCTCGACGTTTGGCTCCAAGTGCCGCCCGCTGCCTTTTGTGTTCTGCTATTAAAAAAGTTCCATATTCTTCGATTTGGTTTACTGCGCTTTCTATTACTTCCCATTGCTTGTCCTTACCGGCTGTCAGCTGAAATTTTTCATAAAAATTGGTTAGAATTTGCATAACTTTATCAAGCGAGGCGTGACTGCGGAAAAAAGTCAAAGCCTCTTTTGAAGGGAGATTTTGTGGCGCAATTCTAAAAAATTCACTTAGAGCATTCGTAAGCCAAAACATTTGTGCTACCCGAACTTCTTCTAAAGCAAAACCGCTAGATTCTAAAAAAAGATACGCTAGTTGCTGGCCCATCAAACGGCGGGCACCCGGAGGATCTCCGGCTTTCTGGCCAGCCTCGAGCAAATCAAAAAGCTGATCGACACTCATCTCCGCATACACCGCCGCATAATCTATTCTCTCTTCCTCCCCAAGACTCTTCGCTTCTGCTTTAAAAATTTCATCTTCCGGCTCTTCGCCTTCGGCTCTTAGCTCTAAGCCCTTTCCTTTCGCGTATTGAGCTCTTATCAGTTTTTCATACTCATCAAGTTTTGTGACGGCTGCACCAATACGCTCCTCCTTCTCCAACACATCATTTGTCATCTCAAGCCCCTGATATAAATCTCTCAATATCGAATCAACTTTTTCCGCAGAGCCGTAGGAAGGAAAAAGAGAGATAACATTTTCTTCGCTATCGATTTCCACCGAGGAAACACTAAATAATCCTCCTAGAGCACTTTCAAAGGGCGCAAACATTTCATACAGAGGCGAACCCTCGGTTACTCCTTCAATCAGATTGTTGCGCCGCAAAAACGGCCAGACCAAAATATCTGCCAGCACTCGGCGGGTAAGGAATGTGCTATTTGTTTCAAACCCCTTTAAATCACGAAGCGCTTCCATAATAATTGTTGCAGCTTTTTGATTGTTATCTTTGGATATTTTTAGAACAACTTTTTCTATCAGCACTTCAATTTTGTGCTGTTTTCCAATAGCATCAGCACTCAAACCTACGCTTTTAGAAAGGCCCTCGATTAACGGTTGAATCATTTCAAAGGCTTGTTTCGCTGATGACTCACGAATAATATCTTCAACCAGCCGAATGGCCTCAGCTTGCGCTTCATAAATATTCTGCTGAGAACTGTTATAGACAGTAGAAGCTTCAATAAGCGGCTGAACAACTTGAAGAATTTTATTACGAGGCATTCTTGATACAAAATTTTTAAAAGTGCTTCTCATGCCCAGCATAGCTGCGTCCATATTATCCCCATGAAACCAAACGTTTTGATTCATGTCCCGGAAAATCTTTACAAACAAGCCGCTAATCTGCGGCAGTTCATCCATGGAAATATATCTAGCCGCTTCGGATAAAACATGCGCTTTGTGTTCCCGAAGTTGAATTGGTTCTAAAAATTCGCGAAGTTCCCCTGCTGTTAACTGTTTATACCAATCTGTGCCGTAAATATCCCTGTTATAGACATCTAATGCCGCCCCGAGACTCTTCGCTTCTGCTTTAAAAATTTCATCTTCCGGCTCTTCGCCCTCTGTTCTTTCTTCCAAACCTTCCCCTCGCGCATAGTCCGCCCTGATATATTCTTGATACTCATTAATTTGAGTAACTGCCGCTTCTATTTCCTCTGCCTTTTTCATTTCATCATCCGTTAATTTAAGTTCTTGGTATAAGTCACTCAATATTGAATCAACTTTTTCCGTGGAAACATATTGAGGAAAAAGAGAGATAACATCTTCACCAGAATCAATGCCTGATGAATCTGCTTGAAATAATCTGTTTAATGATAACGCTATTGGATTAAGAAGATCTGTTTCTATTTGCACTTTTTCAATATCAAACCCATTGCGCCGAAGAAAAATAAAAGCCAATACCTTGCCCAAGCTTTCACGCTCTGTTTCGATCAGGGCGTTAAACCCTGTGCTGCGCTTCAGCGCATCTGACGCTAACTGCATCATTTCGGGGAGCTTTTCTTTCGGGCTTCTTTCTATTATGGGAATGAGAGTTTCTGCGATCGCTTCTTGCGCTCTCATGCGCGGATTAGTGTGGCCTTCAACATTATGAAAAGCTGCAAAAAGGAGCGATGCTATCGAAAAAACTTCCGTTTCATGAGGCGCTCTTTTAATGAGAGTGGTCAAGGCTTCAGCGATTGATGTTTTCGCGTGGTTAAATTCCTGCTCAATGTGGTCTGCCGCGGTTTCAGGCCACACATCATAAAGATTTAGAAAGGGTTTAATGAGAGAGGTAACATGCTCCTCCGGAACCTTTTGAGCAATAGACGGAAGCGCTCTCATGAGCAAAGCTACGGTCTCGCTTGTATGCGGGTAGTCCGTATCCACAGAATTAAAAATATTAATGAGGGCGGTAACGACCGAATACACTTCTTCGGCACCAAGTCTTTCGATTGCGGCTAACAATAAACTTCCCATCTTTTCAGCCGCATATTTTTTAGGGTTTTTCTGGAAAGCATCGAGAAGAAAATTAATTATTGGTAAAAGTTCGTTTTCCGGGACCCGTTTTATTAGAGCTCCTGCCACCCGCTCCAAGCGATCAATCGCAAAATGATCATCGTTGGTTGCTCCTTTAATAATAACCATAGAGTTAAGAAGCGTTTTAATGAATGAGGTTAATTGCTCTTCCGGAAATTTACCTGTATTTTGTTCCATTGTTTCTAAAAGAGTTCTCCTTGCTTGCCATGCATACCCATCCTCACCTTCAATCTGGTCAAGGGTTTTGATTATTGGTTCCAACACCTGAACAAAATCATCTTCGGGCATTTCTTGAGAAGCTTCTTTTGCCGCCCACCCAATATGCCATCTGGCATCATGAGCATAGTGGCTAGAGCCCGGAATGTTATCAAATGTACTAATAAACAGCTGCGTCGCAGGCAAAAGTTGGGTTATTGGCAACTTTTCTATAATTACCGACAAGGCTGATCCGATTGCTTTTCGAGTCGCCTTGTCCTCCCAGCTAGAATAAGCGAAGCTAGCAAATTTATTATTTAAATGTTGGATCGTTCCAAAGAGATCATGCTCAGGAACTGCTCCTACAGCCGCTTTAAGTTTTTCTTCAATTTGAGCACGCTTAAGATTCTCTTCGTCTCCAGCGTCCTTAATCGCATAAATCTGATCTAATAACTCGTCAATCTGCCCTAGACTTCTTCCTGCCACACTCGGCATCCGGCTCTCAGCACTCGGTGCTTCCAAAAAGATTTCATCTTCCTCCGCCTCCGCCTCTTCGCCCTTAGATCTTAGATCCACCCCCTGATTTCTGACATATTGCGCCTCCAGAAAATCTACATACTCCCTCGCTTGGCGAGCAGCATTATCTATTGCCATTTGCTTTGCAGCTTCATCGCTAGCTAATCGAAGGGCTTGGTTTAATGTGCTTCTTATTGATTCTGCCTGCTCTTTCGAGCCATAGCTTTCAAAAAGACCTATATCATAAGCTGTTTGGGGATTAACATCTGTTGCAGAAACTGCGAACACTTCCCTAAAAGCTTCAAAGAGTTTACTCTCATTTTCTTCGTGAATTTCAAGATCGTTCTCTTTCATTAAAATGGTTGCGAGGTTATCTGCTGTTTTGAATCTGCTTTCTATGCCAACCTTCATTGCCTGTTCTAAATGAACGTCAAAAAGAGCCGGCAGCTCCGGCTTATCAGCTTTTTCAATAATTGGTTTTAGCGCAAAAAATATCGCATCTTTAAAAATATCGCTGACCCCCGCTTCTGTTTTTATCAATTCTAATTGCTCAAGAAGAATCTTTTTAAATAAACGCATTTCTTCATCTGAAATTTTTGGGGTGGCGAGAGTTATCAATAAAATAGCCCATTTTTTGGCTTCATATGCGATGAGAGAGCTATCGTCTTTTAAAAAGTTTAAAATGTTAATAAGCGAAGGAATCAAAGATGATGGCGGCGATTCGGTTTTGGCTTTTTCATAAGCCTGATAAAGCGCTGTTTCCGCTGTTAAAATAACGCGAGTCGCTTGGTTGTCTTCCGGTTTAACAGTTTCGATAATATTAATAAGAGGGTCGATTATTAAATAAAGTTCTTCGGGCGAAACTTTTTTGATAATTGTTTGCAGTTGGACTGAAATTGATTCGACGTCTTTTTTAGAAGCTTTTAGCCGGAACAAAAGATTGTTTTTAGTATCGTTTAGCATTTTAATAAGGGCGCGAGCAATCGCCATAAGAGCTATGGGTTGCTGTGTTTTTTTAATAACCAAAGACCCCAAGATTCCAAGAACAATTCCTCTCTTTTTTTCTTCTTCAAAAGAAGCTTCCGAAATCGGTGAATTTAAAACGGTAAGAAGGCGATCGGTCGCTTGAGAAAGCTGGCTAGCGCTTGGGTCAAAAGACAAGTTTTCTATTATTTCATCAAGCATACGTCTTGTCTTTTCAGATTGTTCATCGGTCCCGCCAATTAAAGCTGGCATCAAATAATCTTTAAATTTAACCGGGTCTTCTTGTGACTGGAACCCTATGAAAGATTGGGATATTTCGGCGATTATTTCTTGGGTTTGATTAATTAAAAATTCAGGACCTTTTATTCTCTCTAAAACATAAACGATTTGGCTGGCGTCTCTCTCGTCACCGATCTCTGCCATTTCTCCTAACACAGAAATAACTTCGCTTCTCAAGAGGTCTGCGCTTTCGCCCTCACCTTTAATTGATCTAAAAAGATCAATGATAAGAGGCGTGACCTCTTCGGAATCCATTTTGCTCGCAACCATATTAAGCTTCTGATTACCAAGAATTTTTACTATTTGAGCCTTAACCCGGTTAGTTCCAGGAGAAGAACTTTTATTAGCTATAAGAGCTTCTACCATTGTGGTGAAAATCCAGACCTGTTCACCAATGCTGGCATCTGAATCAATTTCAGACAAAATTGAGTTCACACCCCACGTAATCGTCATATCCTCCCGACTTAGGGCCCGTGAAATATATAAAATTCTGATAATCATATCGGCAGCCATCGCTTTTGCTTCAAATGGCCGCGCATCAAGCAGCAGCGCTAATTCAGCTGTAGGCTTTAGCTCGGTGCTGCCTTCTTTTGTTCGCAGAAGATCAACGCCTTTGACCAAAAGATCGCGATAAAACGGAAAATTAAAATAACTCGCTCTAAGCAATCGCAGAAAAAGCGGGAGATAATTCACCATCCATAAAATAACGCGCTCTAGAAAAGACAGGCTTGCTTTAGGAATCTGATTTAATAAATAAAGTTCATTTTTTATTCCAAGACTAGCACCCTCCACCTTAAATATCTCATCCTCCACTTTTTCGCCCTCAGCTCTCGGCTCTACGCCTTTTCCCCTCTCATATTCCGCCCTAATATATTCCTTTAATTCATCAACTTTTCTTATTGCAATATCTATAGCATCTTCTTTTTTTGCTAAATCACTTTCCGGAATAGAGGTGAGCTTCTCTGAAAGGCTTCTTAAAATCTGCAAAAGGTTATCAAGATTTCCTTCATTCAAATAAAAAAGATATGTCTCCGGAGAAGTTGTCTCATCAACGCTATCAAGCAACCCTTCAATCGTCTCCCGAAACTCTATAACTTTGTTCCCTGCCCTTTCAGAGAGCCTTTCTATTCGCCGCTCATCAAGAAACTTACGCCTTGCTGTTAAGCCGCCCAACTTTCCAAAAAAACCGCTCATCCATTCGTGCTTAGATCGAGAAAACAATCTCGATCTTGCGAATTGATCTGCTTTTTGCCTGTTAATCGCTCTAAAGAGCATTTTTAGGTGTTCCTCTTTAATTAAATCTGGTCTTTTGTCCAAAAACTTAATGCCATACTCTGTTATCCGAGGCTCTAGCGCTGGCACTTCTCCCTCTAGTGCGGTGTACAGATTATACAAAGAGGGTTCTATACTGAAAAAGGGGATCATCGCATCAGCTGCTACCGCTCGGACATTAGGAGACGGCTCCCTTGTCTTTTGAATGACTTTTTTCAAGTTGCTGTCGGTTGCAAAAATATGGTTCTTTTGAACAAAAATTTCGACCAACCTAAGAGCTGATGCACGCACTATAGGGTCTTTGGAGTCCAAGAGTTCTAACACAAAATCAAAGTTTGATGGATTAAAAACGTCTTCTCCAGAAAAATACTTAAAATTGTCAATATACGTATGTATTCGCGCATCTGAGTCGATCTCTTTTAAAACGCGGCTAAAGTTTTTTGGAGTGTTATATCTATTGTTGCGCGCAATATTTCGAATAATATAAAGATGAAGCGGTTGTCCGCTGGCTATGGCCAGGGCTTCCACCCCAATTGAGCGTGCTGTAATCTGAGGCTGTTTCTCTGCAATCGGAATAACGGCGGGCGCTAGCTTTAACTCAAAAGAATTCATCTCGCTTCGAAAGACTTTCATAAAGTTAAAAGGATCGCGAAGAGCCTTAAAAAGTGCTGCCCAAACATCTCTAAAAGTTACAGAATAAATTTTATCCTTAAATTCAAAGACAAGTCCTTCACTCCATCTTTGATTAGTTTTACCCAAAGAAGCCGCAATAGCTTCTTCGTTATAACCTT
>CAZLUT010000010.1:0-40485 GCA_964562805.1 uncultured bacterium
AAATGAAAAATATATATTTAAATCTGCTTTGCTTATTCATTTTTTCTTCTCTAGCTACGATTTTTTTAGTTTGTGGTTTCATTTTCTACTCCGCCCACCCACACTCACGAAAACCCATCACATAAGCTTCATTGTTTGGATATCTTGGTTGATCTCCTTGGTTGGCCACATTGCCATCACGGCATCCCTTGTTAAACATACGATCCCATTCACGATCCCAATCATCAAAACAGAAAATAGAATTATTAGGCATGTTATTTTTTTCACAACCCCTCCAAACTGTTATTCAATGTCAAAATCTTCTTTGAGTTTTTTTACTTTTTCTGAATTTTCTTTCTCCGCTTGTTTTCTTTCACGCTCTGCATTATCAAGCGGTATTCTCTTTTCCAGCTCTTTAAAATCTTTGATCCAATCACCCTCAATAAATGTTTGTGCTTCGAACAGGCCCCATTCTGGAACAGAGTATTCATTTTCATAGCTATGATTGATGTGCATACTAATATCTAAAACTTTTTTATCATCGCTATATAAAATAAGGTGACCGTTCGAGCAAAACTCATCATCAGGCGTTGAAAAATCGGACTTTTTAAATTCAAAAATATATTCACGCCCATTCAATTTAATCTTCATCTTGTTCTCGCCTATTTCCTGAGCCTCCGTTACTAACGAACACACGGATACAAGCTTATTTTTACCTTTTATCCAACTGGGATAGTGTTTAATTGTATTGTGATACATTTTCCCAAATAATTCAGGGAGACCTAAATCCTCGGCTCGTTTTCTTCTTTTGGCAACTTCTTTATAAACACTGCTCTCTTCTTGCGTTGGTTTCGCCTCTAAAGGACAGTCACATTTTTCGCAGTTCATTAAAAAGAAGCTGCTATTTTTAAATCCGCAAGCTGGGCATATTTTTTCTTCCATGGCTCCTCCTTTTTCACACGCTTCTTCGTTTTCGGTTGGTGTTTTTTGCGGAGACTTACTTCCAACTAAAAACTTTTCACAGTGAATACACCTGTTGGCATCTTTAGAGATTACCTTGTTGCAATATGGGCATTTAATAGTTTTTTCCTCTTTAGTCCAATGATCGGGTTTATCCCAACCTTCTTTTTTTCGTATCTTTTTTTCTTTGCTTGAAATCCATACAGCTATTCCAACCCCAATTAAAAGCAATATTACGTATAGCCAATTAGGCACAATCCATTACCATCCCCCCTTTTTTTATCCTTTTTGCTTATTTTTATAACGCTAGTCCCTTCAATATCAACCCAGCCTCATCATCAACAGTCCAAGGTTTAGCAATGGTTTCAATGATTAATTCAAAATGTTCTCTAATTGGCGTGATTTCTTCCATTTCAATCTTTACTAAATAAGTCAAGGGCAAGCCGGTCCTCTTGGCAAGCTCTGCGATTGAGATTTTGTGTGATTTTCTAAACTTTCGAATCATTCGATTCATTGCGAATCTCCTAAGCTGTATTTCATCTCGAGGAACGGCTAGATGAGAGGGTTATTGTATCAATTAGTGAGCTAAAAAGGAAGAAAGTGAGGTTATTTTGCTTTATTGCTTACGGCTTACTTTTATAGAAATAAGCTTATAACCTTTTTCTCTAAACCACTCTTCTGCTAAAGTTGAATCTGCTGCCTTATACCAAGCTTTTCTCTTTTGTCCATACGCATCTAGAACCACGCAATCATACCTTGTTAATTTTTTATCAGTCTGCTCAGGCTCCGCTACTGGAACAGCAGATTTGCCCGGGAACCTACTCTCACAAACACGTTTGATTCTATCTATGCGAAAAGTTCTGTCTTCTTTTGTCATGTAGCAGTAAGCTTTAAGCATTCTCCCGTTCAAACTTTTTGGCTTAATCCATCTTTGAGTTGAGTTCCCAAACCTGTTTTTATAACTTATCAAAATCTCTTTTTTGTTTTTAATATAGCCTTCGATCTGCTCTTCTTTTGAAGCCCTTGGTTTTTTATCTTTTTTAGGTGTTTCTATAATCTCATCATCTTTCTCTATATGAGGTGGTGCCTCTGTGTCAAAACTAACGCTCCAACTTTTTCTACACTCTTTACATATATATCTCCGAGAACCAGCTCGTTTTCCTCGGCCTTTACTTTCCGTTCTTGGTGAATTGCAATAAGGGCAACACAGGTCAGATGGTCGAGCAGTATCAATTTTTGTCCGATTTTGAGAGCTGTCTTGGACTGCTGGTTTCTGTTCTTTTTTTATCTGTTTGTAATGGCTTCTCTCCCTAATTCCTAGGCGTGATCTGAAGGCATAGAGTGTTCTGTGCTTCTTTTTTTCATAACAATCAACACACAACTCAACTGATTTGTAAGGAAAATACATGCGTGGAAAAATATTTCCACACCGATCGCATGATCTTTCATGCCCGGCTTTTAATTGATCAATCTGTCTGTGGAGTTCTTCTATGACCTCGGGATTTTGGGCTTTTTTTTTACAAGACTCTCTATGCGGTCATTAAGCTCTTCTTCAGGCTCATCTCCAATATTAAATCTGTTTATCCTTATAAATTCATACCCATACCCCTCTAAAATTTTTTGTCGGTATAGATCGTCCGCCTTCATGTAATATTGGAAATTAGAAGCATTCACTTCATCCAAATCAACAAAATGCTCCTTGAACCCATCATATTCGATTACAATTTTTTTGTTATCAACAAGCAACAAAAAATCAACTTTGTATCCCGGATGAGAATAGTTTTTATCAAGTTGCTTCAAATAATCTCCTATTGGAAATTGAGGAATAAATTCTAGTTTATCTTTGTTTTCTTTATAAAATTTAGTGTTATGAAATATCTCATCTATTTTATATTCCATGGGAGATTCAAGCGGTCGTACAATTCTCTTCCCTCCAATTTCCAGCTCATTTTTGTAATGAAAAAGTGCATTTCTTATTTCCCCTTGAAACTCCTCTATTGGCTTGCTCAGCACAAGGTGTAAGCATTCTTTTGCACGACTGAAGCCAACGTTCATACGTTGAGACTTTATTGTCCCGTCAGTTTCATCAGCTATGGAAGAAAAGCTTTTTAAAAAGATCCAATTCAACCTGTCTTTTTCTCGGCTTGCTACCATTGAGTAAAAAATATAATCTCTTTCTTCGCCTTGGCACGTATCAAATGTCATAATTTTTAATTTACACTTTTCAAACAGCCAGTCTTTTTCTGGTACTTCGCTTAGCTTGTCAAAGAAAAGGGTCACCTGCTCTCTGTGTGGTGAAATGATACCGAGACTTTGCTCAATCCCTTTCTTCTTAAACTCTTTCATTTTCCCAATAATGAAATCAACTTCTAATTCGTTTGTATTTTTAGTTGGATCAGCCTTACCATCATGAGGGATAACATCAATTTTTATCACGTCATTAATGTGCTTGGCTCGAATTTTCATACATTGCAACGTGTTGTCATAAAAGTGTTTGTCTGAATATGAAATGATTTCAGGATAACATCGAAAATGCTTTTTCAGCTGACATTCATAATTTCTAATGAACCTCATAAATTTTAGAACGGAATTTTTTATGTCAAAATTAGTTTTTACTTTTTCAAGCCATCCAAAATTATCTTCGCCCGGTATTCTTTCTTCTGAAAAAACAGATTGGATTTTCTGTTTGTATTGCTGGTTTGTAACCTTGCTTGCGTTTCCAGCTTTAACGTTTGAAAACTGTTTATCGTCACCGAGGATAATAATTTGCTTCCCTCTAATTAATGCTGGTAAAGCCTGGGCCACACTTACTTGTGATGCTTCGTCAATAATTACAAGATCAAATAAATTTTTCTCTAGTGGAATAAATTCAGCATAGTCACGAATACCAGCCAGTATACAGGGAAAAGCCTTCTTTAGATTTTGAAACAATCCTTGTGGAAATTTTTGCTTTTTTCTAATAATATTTTTTAGAGTGCTTGCTTCGTTTGCGTTATTCTCTGTGTACTTAATAATTCTCTCATCTAAAAAATATGTCATTTGGGCTGTAACCAAATCTTGAATGTTGTTAATTAAGTCGAAAAATTTGTCGTCTGGCTGATCATTAAATTGGCTCTCCAGCTTTTCTTCAATCTCTCTATATTCGAAATACTTTAATATGTACTCGTTTGAATGATCCATTAGGCAGCAAGAAAGATTATTTAAATCCGCACTAGAAATATTTAGCGATATCCTTTCCGAAATCTTTTTATTTTCTTCATCAAATTTTAGTAAATACTGAATATCAGATTCCACTTTGAGCATGCTCTTAAGAGAGTCTTCTAGTTTTTGTAAATAATCTTGTTTTTCACCTGATGGTTTAGTTTTTAAGGAGTTAAATGAGCAATCTATTTTGAGTTTAATGTTCTTTATTTCTGACGATATAGACTGGATGTTTTCTATTAAATTTAAGATTTCAATAAACAGACAATGGCGTTTAATTTCGCATATTTTTAAATCGTCACACCCTTGGAGTTTTTCTATTTTCTGTAATATCAACAAATAATTATTCTTAATTTCTTTGTATGTCTCCCTTTGTGCTTTATCGTTGTTTATTAGGAAGCATTCCACGACCCCACGAAAGATGTATTCTTTGTTTGGATTGTCCGAGAGTTTTGAATGGATAAATTCATATAAATCATAAATTGCAAGTAGTGCCTCTCGGTTTTTTTGTGGCCTCGACAAACTAAAAAAATGAAATGTTTTCTTATACTTCCTTGAGAGTTCAATTAGAGCTTCTTTTTTAAACAGGTAACCTAAGACAGGATTCCGAATTTGTTTTAAATCTGATAAATAGCTATTAAACAACTGAATCCCCTCATGAACGGAAGTCTCTTCTGGAAGAATAAAGCTGCTCATGGTGTTTGTGTGGTGCAAATTATTTTTAAAGAATTGCCTTGCCTCTTCATACGTCTCAGCAATTTCATCTAATAGCCGTTGTTTTTCCAACACTTCGTCAAAAGATGTTTCTTCGGATATTTCTTTAAGAGAGAAAGTGCTATTTATTTTTGAGAGGTCACTGTTTAGGTTTTCATAAATGCTTCTAATCTCTTCAAGAGTGCTTGCTATCTCTTCTCTGTCCTCAGCTGAAACCGTTTTGTAATGCTTTTCTTCTTTCTCTTTCAGCTTTTGATCGGAAAGGGTCTTTTTCGCTTCTTCTAGTTCTTCAAATTCCTGCTGCAACTCTTCTATTAGCCCCAGATTTGTTTCGGTCACAAAGGATCCGTTAAAATGACCATCCTTTTTTTCTCTTATCTTTTGGATTGCTTCTTTGATTTTAAAGAAATCTTCTTTTAAATCAGAAGCACTTTGATCGCCAAGCCAGTTGATCGCAGAAAACTCGCTATGTTTTTTAAAGTAATACTTAACATCCTCTATATTTATGTTTTCATAGTGAGAAACGCCATCTTGTATATTTCCCTTAAGCTCTTCCCAGGTGTCTGAACAAAGGTTTTCATATTCGCTTTTTCTGCTTTTATACGCACGATAATGCTCTTTGATTTGTTGAATTGTTTGGCCTTGAACAATTTGATAAAACTTATTACCGGCTCTGCCAAGTCTCAGAATTGGGTTCTGAAAATCATCTTCTTTTCTGACTTTGTTCAAAGTTTCAGAAATTTTATTTTCTACTACATCAAGAGCCTCTTTTTTATCAGACAAAACAAGAACTGATTTTTCTTCTAAAAGAGCCTTGCATATAACAGCAGTTATAGTGTGACTTTTGCCGGTACCAGGCGGACCTTCTAATATCATAAATTTGCAATCTGGTTTTTTTAAGGCCAACAGTACCTGCTTTTGCTCATCGTTAAGTGGGACTGGGCTTTCAAAGATCAATTTTTGGGCTACATTTTTTTCATCCCATTCCCCTTCCACCTGTTCCATGAAAGGTGTCGGATTTTTTTCAACAAAGTCTTGAAGTAAAGATGAGAAGTTTCCTAACAGCTCGCCGTCATCATTAAGAATCTCCTCATAGTCGTTTATAAGTGCTTCATCTGATTTATCAAATAAATACAAGTAACACTTGTTCGTAAGGGATAAAAGAAGGCTTACGCCTTTTTGAAAGCTTGAGCTTTTAAGATCAATATTCCTGTTTACTTCAAAAAAGTTTTCAATTTTCCTAATAATTTTTTCTAACGTAGGATAAAAATCGCTTTCCTCGCCTACGTAGATAATTCGTTCAAATTCTCCGGCCAAAGTTGATTTCTTTTGGGCTTGCACATTGAATTCCTGTACTACAAAGTCTAGTGCTTTAGTGTTTACATAAATTCTTTTATCAAATTGAAATATAAATCTATCTTCCTCTTTTATGATAGTTATCGGTGTGTATAAAATCGGAAATTTTTCATTTCCAAGAACTAGCTCATAGCAATAGAAGTATATTTCTGTTTTATCAATCATCCGTGTGTTTCTATACAATTGATAAATATCATTAAATGCATCACCGACTGTAAGGTTTGTAAAAAAATCGACAAGATTGTTTTGAATTTCAGCGATGCTTATGATTTCTTTAATAGCTTTTTGAAAGTCATAATTTTTCTTGTCTCCAAAAAGGCTTTGTAATATTTCTGTGTATTTCTCTTCAAAAAGGCTAAAAATTGATTCGATAATATCAAGCTCGAGTTGATACTTACTGTTTTCATCAGCCAACTCAAGATTATCTAGCGGTTTATCCAATGTGTTCAAAAACGGAAGTATAAAATCCCTTGCAAATATATTTTTCGTCTCTTCTTTGGCCTCTTCTAAAAACTTATCGTATTCATCGGCATACAAAAGAGCTTTTTCCTCCACAGTTCCGTGAGCTTTTACAAACACTTCATTTAGGGTTTCCTGGGAAAGGTCTTTAATCTTATGTTTAATAAGATCAAATAAAGGCTTGGGAAGGCTGGTTGTATACTCCCCTTTTTTAATTTTTAAGACTTCTGTTTTGAACCCATCATTGAGCAATCTAATAAATGCTTTTTTAAGCTTCGGATACTTTTCTAAATCAATGCCAACCTTCAGCCCTTTCTGCATTTTTTGAATAGTGTTTCTTTTGGGGATCCTTCTCTTCTTAAAGTCTGTTTCTAAAAAGTTCATAAAATATTTAGCAACTTCTTTAACAAAAGAAATGGGGCTTGTGTCTTTTGATTTTTCTTTGTTCTTCATGTTTTCTTTAATCGTCTCCTACAAGAACGGGTGTGTTTGTTGCAAACGGATTATTGGCACTTTGGCTACTATATGGGCTTCCATACTGGCTATAAGGGTTATTAACACTAGTAGCCGAATATTTGCTTCCGTACTGCCCATAAGGATTGCTAACTGAATTTGCATCATACCGGTTAGCATTCACGTTGCCTAAATATTGGCCGTCACTACCGTATAGCTTAGGACCACCTGTAGTGTACGGGTTTCTAGCTCCTTGGGAGCTGTATTGACTGCCATATTTTCCGTAAGGGTTATTGATGCTGGTCGAGCTATACTGGCTCCCGTGTTGGCCGTAAGGATTTGAGGTTGAATCCGAAGCGTACCGATTTTTGCTATATCGGCCCAGATCTTCAGCGTTTGCTTCAGAAGCAAGAATTATAAGTGAGAGGCTTATAACCGAAAGGCTTGTTGCTTTCATGTTTAATTGTAGCTGAAAAACTGATTTTTTATGAGAAGAAAATGATCCGGAGACAGTCTCCTTTAATAAACCTAAAACATTTACTGATATATCACCATAGACTGGATCGTTCCATTGAATCCAACAGGGTGAGTGGGTCTGCTTAAGCGATCTTTACCGTGGTTTCTTTGTCTGGCTTGGGGGCGAAATCTAATTTTTTTACTGCATCTCTTAGCTGGTCTGTTGTTTGGTGAACATAAATCATTGTGGTTTCAATGCTACTATGTCCCATTAGTTTTTGGATGGTGGGTGCATCAACTTTTAATTTATTAAGTTGGCTTGCGAATGTGTGTCTTAATGCGTGGACTTCGGTAAGTTTCTTTATTCCTGCTTTCTTTGCAGTTTTTACAAGCTGCTCTCTAATCCAGTCCGCGTTTATTTGGCCCCCTGTCTTATCGGTAAAAACAAAATTACCTTTTTTGTGAAGTTTGTTTAGAACAACCATTAGCTCAGGATTTATGGGAATCTCTCTTTCGCCTGTCTTGGGTTTCCAAAAGGATTTTCTTTGTATTTTTATAATTCTATTTTTCAGATTAACATCGTCCCATTCAAGATTAACAAGTTCAGCTCGTCTCATTCCTGTGGCCAAAAAGGTGAAAAATATCGGATAACATTCTTTAGGTGCTTCTTCGAGTAGGAGTCTACTTTCTCCCTCTGTTAAAAACCGTCTTGGCTTGGAATCTTCAACTTTTAATGACTTTACTCCTGTGGCAGGAGATTTTTCGAGCTTTCTCCATTTAACCGCTAAGTTAAACATGGTTTTTAAGGTCATAATTTCAAAGTTGATTGTGTAAGACTTTGCTCCCTCTTTTACTGTCCCCATCTTAGTGTTCTTTGACTTTGTCCCGTTTTTGGCAACCTTAACGGTTTTTCGGTAGGTCTTATATTTTTCAATAGTTTGAGGAGTTATATCGCTTAGAAGTTTTATATTAGTTTTTTTCTTAATAAAAGTGAGAAAGTTGTCTAAGGAGCTTTTGTATCTCTTTACAGTAGATTCTCTGTGGTTAGCCTTGCTGTACTCTAAAAACTCTTTTACAAACCCCTCTAGGGGCGTTTCCTTGTGTTCTAAAAAGCCTAGCTGGTTCCTTTCGGCCTTTAGTTCTAAGTCTTTCAAAAGAAGCTCCGCAAGGGTTTTTGACTTCCCTGCTTTCTTCCGAACACGTCTTCCCTTAACCCTCAGGTCAACATACCAAATGCCGTTTCGTTTATAGGTAGAACCCATGATTTTCCTTTGTTTTGGTCACAATTTGGTCACAAGGACTATTTAGTGTGTATTATAGTGTGCAGATTTCCCTCTGTAAAAGGGTATTTTTGGATTTTATGGCGGAGAGGGTGGGATTCGAACCCACGGTAGGGGGTTAACCCTACAGCGATTTAGCAAACCGCCGCACTAGGCCACTATGCGACCTCTCCACCAAACTATCATAACCGTTCTTGCGAGGGTGAGAATCCCAAGGGATTCGACCTCACATCTGCTCAAAGAGCAGAGTAAAATAAAATTCCTTATGAGACGATCGCCGCATGGCGATCACCTCACATCTGCCCAAAGGGCAGGATGGAATAGCGTTCCTTATGAGACGATCGCCGCATGGCGATCAACCCACGGTAGGGGATTAACCCTACAGCGATTTAGCAAACCGCCGCACTAGGCCACTATGCGACCTCTCCACCAAGCTAGTCAAAAGGACGAGAACTATATTCAACTATAAAGTAACTGTCAAAAAATAAACGCACGCCAAAATGTGCGCCGGGCTTTCTTAAAATCTAAAACTAACGGTTTAAAACTTTTCTAGAGCTTCCTTCACCACATTCGGATAATTTATATTACCTTTTTTGTCTTGGTAGTTTTCCCAAAGCGCGATTACCAATCTTGGCAAAGCAACGCCTGAGGCGTTTAGTGTATGAACAAATTCCGGCTTACCTTTGTCTCTTTTGAATTTAATTCCGATTCTTCTGGCTTGAAAATCCGTAAAATTGGAACAGCTTGAAACTTCAAGCCATGCGTTTTGCCCCGGCGCCCAAACCTCGAGGTCATAACATTTGTGGCCCGCAAAGCTCAAATCCCCTGTTGAGAGCAAAACAACACGATAGGGAAGCTCTAACATTTGAAGAATTCCTTCGGCATCTTTAAGCAAAAGCTCGTGTTCTTTTTCTGAGTCCTCCGGTTTAACAAATTTGACCAGCTCTACCTTATCAAACTGATGGACCCGACTAAGGCCCTTGGTGTCTTTCCCGTAGGAACCTGCTTCTCTTCTAAAGCAAGGGGTAAAAGATACATATTTTATGGGCAAATCCGCTTCTTTTAGGGTTTCGCCCTTGTGTATATTAGTAACGGGCACCTCTGCGGTTGGGATAAGAAAGAAATCTTCTGGTTCAAGCCGATACATATCCTCTTCTAGCTTTGGGAGCTGTCCGGTCCCAGTAATTGTTTCTCTGTTAACTAAAAGTGGGGGGCAAACCTCTAAATAGCCGTTATTTTTGGCATGATGTCCCATCATAAGGTTGATTAGGGTTCTTTCGAGCTTAGCCGCATGCCCTGTCATCAGATAAATCCCTGATCCTGCTATTTTGGCCCCCCGTTTCATATCAAGGCCGAGGGTTTCGCCAAGCTCTACGTGATTTTTAGCCTTAAAGTCGAACTTTTTTGGCTTTCCCCACTCTTTTATCACCTTATTGGCTGATGGATCGGCTCCAACAGGGGCATCTTTTGATGGTATGTTTGGGATATAAAGAAGTTTTTCTCTTAATTCTGAGGATATTCCTCCCACTTTTGCGTTGTATTCGTGGATTTTTTGGGATATGGCCTTCATTGTCTCTATTTCAGGCTTTGCGTCTTCTTTTTTAGCCTTTTTCTGGCCAATTAGGTCGTTCGCCTTGTTTTGCTCGGCCCGAAGACTTTCAAGCTCGGCAAGTTCTTTACGGTAAACTTGGTCTAAAGCGAGGATTTCATCAAAATTAATAACAACGTTTTTGGATTCAACGCCCTTTTTAACTTCTTCCAGGTTTTCTCGGATAAATTTTATATCTAACACGGTCTTCCCTTGTTTATTAAACTCTAAATTCTAAGCCCTAAACTCTAAACAAATTCTAAGCTCTAACGCCAAAATTTTTTAATTTAGTGTTTAAGGTTTGTTTAGGTTTTAGTATTTAGGGCTTAAGGTTTTTTGTTTATTCCTCTTCTTCCTCTTTCGCTACTACAATCGCGGCAGAGGCAACAACGTCTTTGTCTTTAAGCGCTACTAGCCGGACGCCTTGGGTGCTGCGTCCCGTGCTTCTGATTTGTTCGGCCGGAACACGAACTACCATAGCGCTTGAAGTCACAACTATCACCTCGTCACTCTCACGCACCGCAAGAACGGTGATTACTTCGCCATTTTTCTCGGTGGCTTTTACATTAATAATTCCTTTGCCGCCGCGGGACTGAATCCGATATTCATCAAAGGTGGTTTGCTTGCCAAAGCCTTTTGACATCACGGTTAAAATAGAGGCGTCTTTATTCACAATTTCAAGGCCAATCACAGCATCTCCTTTTGCCAAGTTGATGCCTCGCACCCCGCTTGCCGTGCGTCCCATTTCGCGAGCTTGTTTTTCTGAAAAACGAATCGCTTTGCCTTGTTTTGTGGCCAAAAAGATTTCTTGTTTTCCGTCGGTAATGGCACAGCCGATCAATTGATCTTTGTCTTTCAAAGTAATTGCCTGAATACCTTTTGATCTCGGGTTGGAATAAGCCGAAAGGCTTGTTTTCTTTATAATGCCTTCTTTGGTTGCCATTACTAAATTTCGGTTTTCATTAAACTCTTTAACTTGAAGCGTGCTTGCGATTTTTTCATTAGGAGCAAGCGCTAAAAAGTTCTGAATCGCCTTCCCTTTGGCTTGCCGGCTTGCGGCCGGAATTTCATAGGCCTTCTTCCAATAAACTCTGCCTGTATTAGTAAAAAAGAGAATGTAATCGTGTGTTGAGCACAAAAAAAGCCTTTCGATAAAATCCTCATCTTCACTTCTAACCCCGCCTCCCGTGACGCCTTTGCCGCCGCGCCTTTGCTTGCGATAGGTGCTAACGGGCATTCGCTTGATGTAATTCATGTGGCTTAATGTAACAAGCACATCTTCTTCTACTATCAAGTCTTCGATATCCAAATCTTCTGCAGCCGCCGCGATTTGGGTTCGCCTCTCATCACCATACGCTTCTACAGCTTCTGCGGTTTCGTCTTTAACAACACCCAAGATTTTCTGCCGGCTTTTTAAAAGCGCTTGATAATAATTAATTTTCTTTAAAAGCTCTTTGTATTCATCATCGATTTTGTCGCGCTCAAGAGCCGTGAGCCTTTGAAGCTGCATCTCCAAAATAGCCTTGGCTTGCTCGGGGGAAAATTTAAATGTTTTAATCAAGCTCTCTCTTGCAAGCTCGGGAGATTTTGCTTTGCGGATAAGCGCTATGATTTTATCAAGGTTTGCGATCGCTTTTTTTAAGCCTTCCAAAATATGAGCGCGCCTCTCTGCTTTATCAAGCTCAAAGCGGGTGCGCCTTGTGATTACTTCCACGCGATGCTCAATAAAAACTTCGAGCATTTCTTTAAGAGAACAAACCTTGGGCCTTCCGTCAACGAGAGAAAGCATGATGATGCCAAAGGTGTCCTGCATTTGCGTGTGTTTATAGAGCTGGTTTAAAATAACATTTTCATTAGCTTCCTTTTTAAGCTCGATAACGATCCGCATGCCGTCCTTGTCAGACTCGTCACGAATGTCATAAATACCTTCGACTTTTTTGGCCTCAACGAGCCGCGCGATAGACTCGATCAAGTTCGCCTTATTAACTTGATAGGGGATTTCAGTAATAATGATCGCGTCTTTCTTCGAAGCTTTTTCAGATTTTTCAATAAAGGCCTTGGCGCGCATTTGTACCCGCCCCCTTCCGGTTTCATAAGCGCTTTTAATTCCTTCGCGCCCTAAAATCTGAGCTCCTGTCGGAAAGTCAGGGCCTTTAACGTGTTTTATTAGGTCTTTAGTCGTGATCCCCGGATCGTCAATTAAAGCGCACATGGCGCTGCATATTTCATTTAAATTATGCGGCGGAATGTTGGTCGCCATACCGACTGCAATGCCGC
Source organism: uncultured bacterium (assembly GCA_964562805.1). Lineage (GTDB taxonomy): Bacteria > Omnitrophota > Omnitrophia > Omnitrophales > CAZLUT01 > CAZLUT01. Next base: position 12,724 of record CAZLUT010000010.1, read on the forward strand.
TTGAACCGTTCACAAGAAGGTGCGGAATGCGAGAAGGAAGGACGGTGGGCTCCTTTAGCGATTCATCAAAGTTGGGAGTAAATTCAACCGTATCTTTTTCGATGTCAGTTAACAATTCTTCCGTAAACCGGCCCAAGCGCGCTTCGGTGTACCGCATCGCGGCAGCGCTATCGCCATCAACTGAACCAAAGTTTCCTTGCCCATCAATAAGAGGGTATCTTAAAGAAAAATCCTGAACCATTCGAACCAGCGAATCATAGACAGCTGTATCCCCGTGCGGATGGTACTTACCCAAGACTTCACCCACAATACGGGCTGATTTCTTATAGGGCTTGTTATAGTAAAAACCTATTTCGTTCATGGCAAAAAGGATTCGTCTGTGAACAGGTTTTAAGCCGTCTCTTGCGTCCGGAAGCGCTCGGCCTACAATAACCGACATTGCATAATCAATGTAGGAACCCTTCATCTCGTCTTCGATCGGGGTAGGAACTATTTTTTCGTTAAGCGTATAAATATTTTCGTCTGCCATTTAATTTCTCCCCTTAGATGTCTAAATTTTTAGCTGCTTTTGCGAAACGTTCTATGAAGTTGCGCCGCGGTTCAACCTGGTCTCCCATTAGGAGCGTAAAGACTTCATCGGCCTCAACCGAGTCGTCAAGCGAGACCTGAAGAAGCGTTCTTGTTTCGGGATTCATTGTGGTTTCCCAAAGCTGCTCCGGGTTCATTTCACCAAGGCCTTTATACCGCTGGAGGGAGAGTCCTTTTTTGCCGTGTTCTTTAATCGCATCTAAAAGCTCTTTTAAAGAAAAGATTTTTTTCGCTTCTTCGTTTGCAAACTCAAAGATAGGCGTTTCAGACTCCTCGAATTGATCCAACGTCAGGTCAAGCTTTTCGAGTTTTTTAATAAGTTTTCCCATTTGATTTGTTTCTAAGAGGTCGACCACCTCTAGAGAGGCCCCTTCCTCGCCTGTTTTCCCGGCCTTGCTGGCCTTACTGGCCTTAATATTAAGCTCGACTTCTTTGCCTTTTTCTTTTTCTTTTTTCTTAGTGAGCTTCGCCAAGTCATCGTCGTCATAAACAAATTCACCTTCGCCGACTCCGTCAAACACCATATAAGCTGGCAGTCCTTTTTTCTTATCAAAAGCTTTCGCATACCCCGCAAAGGAAACGCCTTTTTTCTCGATTTGAAGCGCTAAGGCTAAAATTTCAGAAACAACGGCGACTAACTCTTTCAGCTCTTTGGCTTGGATAGCTCTTTTTTTGCCGGCGTAACTGATTTCGAGCCCTTCCACCCCAAGCTCAATCAACATTTCGCTCATTTTTTCTTCTGTTTGAACGTATTCTTCTCGCTTTCCTTTTTTAATTTTATATAGAGGAGGTTGCGCAATATAAATATTGCCATTCTCAACCAGCTTGGGTATTTGGCGGTAAAAAAGCGTTAAAATCAGTGTGCGGATATGCGAGCCATCTACATCAGCATCCGTCATGATAATAATCTTGTTGTAACGAAGTTTTTCAAGATTGAATTCTTCTTCGCCAACACCGGTGCCAATCGCTGTAATCATTGTTCGAATTTCTTCATTGGAAAGAATCTTATCAACGCGCGCCTTTTCAACATTTAAGATTTTTCCTCTAAGGGGCAGAATCGCCTGAAACCTTCTGTCTCTCCCTTGTTTTGCAGAGCCGCCTGCTGAGTCTCCCTCTACCAAATAAAGTTCGCAAAGGCTCGCGTCGCGCTCAGAACAATCGGCCAGCTTCCCAGGAAGCGAGCCGCCTTCTAAGGCGCCTTTTCTTCTTGTGAGTTCGCGCGCTTTCCGGGCCGCTTCTCTAGCGCGGAGAGCAACAACCGCTTTATCAATAATCTTATTGGCAACCGACGGGTTTTCTTCATAAAAGCTGCCGAGCGCATCATTAACAACGGAAGCGACAATGCCGTCTACTTCTCCGTTTCCTAGTTTGGTTTTGGTTTGCCCTTCAAATTGAGGTCTAGGGAGTTTAACGCTCACCACAGCAACAAGTCCTTCGCGAATATCTTCGCCCGAGAGACCGCCTGTCATACCTTTAAGCAGGTTTTTATTTTTAGCGTAATTATTAGCTGTCCGGGTAAGAGCGGTGCGGAATCCGCTCATGTGGGTGCCGCCTTCTATTGTGTTGATGTTATTAGCAAAGCTAAACACTTGTTCGTTATAGCTGTCATTCCACTGCATCGCAACTTCACACTCGACACCATCTTTTTCTTTTTCAAAATAAATCCCTTTGCTGTGAAGAGGGTTTTTGTTTTTGTTTAAAAATTTAATAAATTCCGCGATTCCGCCTTTATATTGAAAAATGTGTTCTTTGTCAGCCCGCTCATCTTTAATTTGAATCTCGAGGCCTTTATTAAGAAATGCTAATTCGCGAAATCGGTTAGAAAGAGTGTCAAAATTAAACTTGGTTGCTTTAAAAATTTCAGTGTCGGGCTTGAAATTAACTGTAGTGCCTGTTGTTTTCGCTTTCCCGACCACTTTAACTGGTGTAGCAGGCTTACCTTGTTTATATTTTTGGTGATGAACTTTTCCGTCGCGTTTTACGTCCACTTCGCACCATTCAGAAAGAGCGTTTGTGCAAGAAACGCCTACGCCGTGCAGCCCTCCTGAAACCCGATACGCTTTGTTATCAAATTTGCCCCCTGCGTGAAGCGTTGTCATAACCACTTCCAAGGCTGATTTTTTTTGCCCTTTATGGTAATCCACGGGGATTCCGCGCCCATTATCAACAATCGAAACGCTTTCATCTGAGTGAATTGTAATAACGATACGTGTGCAGTGGCCCGCTAAAGCTTCGTCAACCGCATTATCAACAACTTCATAAACTAAATGATGGAGTCCTCGGCTGGTTGTGTCCCCGATATACATAGCGGGGCGCTTACGTACTGCTTCTACACCTTCTAAAACCGTAATTTTAGAAGAATCATACCCCTCAGGTTTCACGTCTTTTTTTACTGCTTTTTTCTTTTCAGCCACCGCCATTATTACTCCTTGTTTAGTTCCCTACGATAAAACGCACATCTTTAATCTCTTCATTAAAAGCTTCTTTGTATTTTTTTACAAATTCCAATTGTACTTTTAATTTAAGTTCTTGCGCAATTATTGGGTCGCTTACTTTAATAAAAATTATTTTGTTCTCTATTTTAAATATTTGTGTTTTGTTTGTTACTTTTTTTGAAACATCTTCCCACAGCGACGCGATTCTAAGTTTTTTATCCCCTTCGTTTTTTGAAACCTTTTCTAATAATTTTGTTAGTGTTTTTTGTATTGTCGCTTCCATTAGTTTGTTAATTGCATCGGCATTATAATATACAAATACCCTTCCTTCCCTCTAACCACTCCTGGTTTATCAGATCCTCCTAAGGATAAGGTGACTTCATTTACATCCACATTTCTCAGAACGTCAATTAGATAGCTTGGGTTAAACCCTACCATCACAGCTTCGCCATTTAAATCAGCCGGGCACTCTTCCCTTGCTTCTCCTAAGTTAGGAGAGCGGGATGAGATAGCTATTTTATTTTTTATAAATTCTATTTTTACCGCCTGGGCATCTTGAGAAGTTAAAAGAGAAGCTCTTTTCACCGCTTGCAATAACATATCTCTTCCTATCTTAGCTCGGGCCTTTTCTTCTTTAGGAATAACTTGCTCATAATTAGGGAAATGCCCTTCGATTAGCCGGGAAATAATATAAATGTCTCCAAAATCAAAAATTATTTGATTTTTTTCTAAAAGAATTTTCACTTCCCCTTCTTCTTCTAGTATTTTTAATAATTCATTAATAGTTTTGCTCGGAATAATAACTTCAAGGGATTGTTGAGAATGGTTTTGAATTTCTTTTGTAATATAAGCGAGCCGCCGCCCATCCGTAGAAACTACTTTCAATTCATTATTTTTAACTATAAAAAAAGCACCGTTTAACACATATCTTGCCTCATCGTGAGAAATAGCAAAAGTTGTTAAAGATAAACACTCTTTTAAGGTTTTTTGAGGAAGGGTGAGCGCTTTTTCTAAACTATATATTGTTAGTTTTGGGTAATCGTCTTTCGGGATCCCCATAATTTTAAATTGAGATCCTTTTGTTTCACTACCAGAGCTAATATGGATAGAATTGTTTTTAGTTACATTAAAATTCACCTCTCCAGCCGGCATTTCTCTAATAATATCGTAAAGTTTTTTAGCCGGAGCTGTGATAGCCCCTTCCTCTAAAATAGTGGCTTGTGTTTTACTTGAAACACCGATTTCCAAATCTGTCCCTGTTATTTTAACTTTATCTTTCCCTTGCGTTTCTATTAATAAGTTAGAAAGGATAGGTAATGCGTTACGAGTGTTTATAACTGACACGCAAGACCCTAAAGATTTTAAAAAAGCGTCTTTAATAAATATTATTTTCATTCTTTCCCCTTCACTAATCTATTTTAAAGAAATAGTAGAAGTATTTAGTAGGGCTGTTAGTTTTTTGGATAACTTCTCTAACTTCAATATATAAAAACAATTACCCTGTTTATAATCCTTATAATAACTCTGTATTCTAATAAAAAATTATAAAAATTTACAGGTGTTGTTTAAAAAAAGAAACAACCCTTTCCTTTTACAACAACTTACCCTCAACATTTACTATCTCCTATCCACAACTTATTAACAACAACCATTATAACTGTGAAAGAGATTTTTTTATTTGTTCAACACCCTTTTTAACAACACTATTCTCTTCTATTTCTTTAAGCACCTTATTATAAGCGTGCAAAACAGTAGTGTGGTCTCTACCCCCAAAATATTGTCCGATCTCAGGTAAGGAATGGTCTGTTAGTTCTCTTACCAGATACATTGCTACCTGTCTTGGGAAGGCTATTGTTTTAGAGCGACGCTTTACACGCATATCTGAAATACTAATATCATAAAACTCAGCTGTCTTTTTTTGGATCAAATCAATAGTGATTTTTTTAGTTTCTTCCAACAGGCTGTCTTTAAGGATATCTTGAGCGGAATGAAGGGTGATGGGAGAACCTGTTAATGAAGAAAAAGCAATTACTCTCAAAAGAGCCCCTTCTAATTCTCTAATATTAGATTTAATTTTTCCTGCAATAAAATTAATAACCTCATCTGAAACCGGGGCGGACTCCCCCGTGATTTTTTTTCTTAAAATAGCAATCCGCGTTTCAAGATCAGGTGGTTGGATATCTACTACCAGGCCCCATTGGAAGCGGGAGACCAAGCGCTCTTCCAGCCCTAAAATATCTTTAGGTGGCCGGTCGCTAGAAATAACGATCTGTTTATGGTCGTCATGCAAAGCATTAAAAGTATGAAAAAACTCTTCCTGAGTAGCCTCTTTCCCTGCTATAAATTGAACGTCATCGATAAGAAGGATGTCGAGATTTCGGTATTTATTCCGAAAAGCCACCTGGGTCCTGTTTTGGATCGATTGAACAAGTTGGTTTACAAACTTCTCGCTCGAAACATAAAGAACCTTCGACGAAGGATTTTTTTTAAGCATTTGATGAGCAACGGCCTGCATCAAATGAGTTTTTCCAAGCCCCACAGACCCATAAAGAAAAAGAGGGTTATATCGTTTGGCCGGCGACTCAGCCACAGCAAAGGCGGCAGCTTGGGCGAAACGGTTGCCGGAGCCAACAACAAAATTTTCAAAACTATAGTTTTGGTTTAATGAAGAAATAGGAGTCGAAGGCGGCTGGGGAGCAAAGCTGTTAGATAAAGATGTAAAGGAAGACGGGTCTTCAACCGCTTTTACCGGCTCTTTGGCAACGGGAACGACCTTAAATTGCAAATCAGGCCTTTCGGCAAGGCCCGTTACTGAAAGAACAGCAGACAAGATTAGGTCCTGGTAATGGTCTCGGATCCAATCAATAGAAAAGGGATCCGGCGCGGCTAGAACCAGCTTTTCCTCGGACGCCTCAAGACAGGAAATGGGCTCAAACCAAGAAGCAAAGGCTTGGTCATTAAGATCGTTTCGGACCTTATCTAAAACTTTTGACCAAAGGAGTTCGGGGGAGTCCATATTTTAATAGCTATAAGTTATTAACAAGTTATACACAATTTATTTAAAGACAACCTGATGTACGAAAGGATAACAAAATCAAAAAAGAGAGCAAGAACTTTTTAAAAATTTTGTTTTTGGAAAAAGTAAACAGAGAATGGTGGATAATGAGTGGCGGCAATACTTCTTGGCCTTGCTAACTACTATCAACTAACCGCTAACCACTCTCTGGGCTTTTAGCCCAGAGAGACATTGACTTATTTCAACCAGCTACACTATAATTCCCGCTCTTTTAAGGAACATATTATAAGGAAAGTATTATGAAAAGAACATATCAGCCATCAAAACGAAAAAGAAAAAACAAGCACGGGTTTCGTAAGCGCTTAAAAACCAAAGCCGGAAAAAACGTTCTTGCTCGGCGCAGAAAAAAGAAAAGAAGCCGGATAGCGGTTTAACGCCCCGATAAACAAAACGGCTCACTTTGAAAAAAAGGGCTCCGCAAAAAAGAAAGAAAAAAGGCTCTCCCGAGGTCCGGAGGATTTTTGAAAACCGGAAGAAATGCACGGAAGGTTTTTTGGCGGCCTACTGGCGTTTTGCATCTCAAAAAGGAAAGCTGTATATAAGTGTTAGCAAAAAAGTGTTACCCCTGGCTCACGAGAGAAACCGGGCCAAAAGAATCATTCGGGAAACTTACAGGCTTTGGCCGGCCGGCAAAAAAGAAAAGTGCCAAATAATGATACAGCTGAGAGAAAAGCCCGGGGCGCTTTCGTCGGCTTGTTTTAAGAAAAGCTTAGAGCCTTTGTTAGAGAAAATATATCAATGAAAAAAGTAGCGCTATTTATAATTGAACTATACCAAAAATGGGTTTCTCCTATGGTGGGGCAAAGATGCCGTTTTTACCCCAGCTGCTCCAATTATTCTAAAGAAGCTTTTATGAGGCACGGGGGAATAAAAGCGCTTTATTTATCATGTAAACGTGTTTTAAGATGTCAGCCGCTATCGAGAGGAGGGTTTGACCCGGTCCCTCTCGCAGAGGAGTAGAAAACAATTATGGACAATGGAAAAAGAATGATATTAGCCGTTGGGGTGATTTTTTTGATGCTTATCCTCTACCCTGTCTACCTCAAGTGGGTTAACCCGCCAAAAGAAGAAACGGCCGGGGCCAGGCAAACACAAGTTGTAGAAAAAGCGCAGCCCGCCCCTTACCAAGCGCCAAGGGAAACCCCTCAAGCAGAAGAAAGTTATCGTGAAGCGCCTTCTCCTCAGGTGGTGGCAAACGAGGAGCTTTATGATCTCCAAAACGAAAACCTAGCCATTACCTTTTCAACACTAGGGGGAACAATTAAATATTTAGAAGCCAAAGGCTTTAGCAAGCTTCACAATCAGGACGCGATCTTGGTTGACGTTGACAAGGGCCTCCGCGGTTCTTATGCCGTTTTATTTCCTTTTGAAAAAACCAATATTGATCGAGCAGCATTTAAACGAGATAAAACACTTGAAAAAGATAAAAACGTCATCGCTTTTACCGCTCTTAAAGATGGCAATTTAAAAATTACAAAAGTTTACAGCCTTCTTCCCGGAGAAAGCTCTTTGGAGCTAAAAATTATTTTGGAAAACACCAGCGCTTCTTTTCAAAGGGCGCAATACGAACTCTCAACGCAACTCAACTTTTCTCCTCAGGAAGCGGAGGGCTACAACCGCAATTCTTTAGAAGCGGGCGCTCGCATTGAAGGAAAAGTTAAAAGCAAAAACATTGGGAGCATTGCAAAAAAAGGGTTTTTAACGGAGGGTGAATCAAGCTGGGCGTTTGCTTCAAAAAAATATTTTGCGCTGATCACAGCGCCCCTCGAGGGCGATTTTAAGAGAACACGAGCCATTAAGCTGAACGAACACGAGATTGCAAATTTTGCACTTTTGCCTTCCGTAGAGCTTGCTCCGGGAGAGAGCCGGTCTCAAACCTTTTTGCTTTATACGGGAGCTAAGGAATACAACGCTTTAAAATCTTACCACCGGCACTTTGAAGCACTTCTTTCCAAAGGATTTTTTGGCACCTTTAGAATCTGGCTTCTATTGGCCCTGCAGTTTCTTTTTAAATATCTTCATAACTGGGGATGGGCCATTGTAGTTATCACCATTCTGATTAAGCTTGCGTTTACGCCGCTTACGCACATGAGTTTTGAATCCATGAAACGAATGCAGGCGCTCCAACCCAAAATAAAGGCCATTCAGGAGAAATATAAAAGCGAACCTCAGCGGATGAATAAAGAGGTGATGGATTTTTATAAGAAAAATAAAGTTAACCCGCTTGGCGGGTGTTTGCCTATGCTTCTGCAGATGCCGATTTTTATCGCCTTCTACCAAGTGCTTTACCAGGCCATTGAGCTTAAAGGGGCGCCTTTTATTTTTTGGATTCATGATCTTTCCGCTCCTGATAAGCTAATCACGCTTCCCTTTTCTCTTCCCTTCTTGGGAGACGGGCTTAATGTGCTTCCGATTATTATGATGCTTTCGATGATTTGGCAGCAAAAACTAACACCCACAGGGACAAGCCCCGAACAAGCCAAAATGATGGCCTTTCTGCCGATTATTTTTGGGTTTATTTTTTATAATCTGCCGTCAGGACTTGTGCTTTACTGGACAGTTAACAACGTTTTAACAATTCTTCATCAGACAATTACCAAAAAGTGGCTCCCCCACAAGCCCGCAGAAGAGACCGCTGCTGCATAAGCATTACAGGTTTTAGGCGCTAGGGCTTCCCTATCGCCTGTTACCCGCCGCCCCTTCTTTTGTTTCTTCTTTCCCGCTAAACCGTTATAATTCGCCCCCAAAATCTAAAAAGGACACCAACATTTTATGTCTAAAGATTTAGTTTATGATGCCATAGTTGTCGGCGGTGGCCATGCAGGCGTTGAAGCGTCTCTTGCTGTGGCGCGAGCCGGCTTTTCCTGCCTTCTTATCACTATGAAAAAAGATACGATAGCCCAAATGTCTTGCAATCCTGCCATTGGCGGGCAAGCTAAAGGACAAATGGTAAGAGAAATAGACGCTTTAGGCGGCCAAATGGGGCTAGCTATTGATGCCACAGGCATTCAATTTAGAATGCTTAACCGATCTAAAGGGCCCGCGATATGGTCCCCCAGGGCGCAAGCGGACAAAAAAAGGTATTCTTTTTTTATGCGGACCGCTTTAGAAAGAGAAGAAAGCCTTGATTTAAGAGAAGATGAAACAACAGAGCTGGTTGTTGAGAACAAAGCAATTAAAGGAGTTAAAACTGAAAGCGGCAAAACATATTACGGACACCATGTAATTCTTACTACGGGCACCTTTTTGCAGGGCCTGATGCATATCGGCCACAAAAGCATTGTTGGGGGAAGGTTTGGCGAGCGCGACGCCAAACGTCTTTCAAAAAGTCTAGAAAAAAACAATATCAAAATCGACCGATTCAAAACCGGAACTCCTCCTCGAATCCACAAAGATTCAATTAACTACTCGGCCCTTCTTGAACAGCCAGGCGATGAAAAGCCAGCGCCTTTTTCTTATCAAACACAAAGAATTACAAGCCCTCAAATTTCCTGTTACATTACGCACACCAACGAAAGCACGCACAAAATAATAAAAGACAACCTGAGCCTTTCAGCTCTTTATGGCGGGCGTATTCAAGGCACGGGGCCGAGGTATTGTCCCTCTATCGAAGACAAGGTCGTAAAATTTTCTGACAAGACATCGCACCAATTGTTTATTGAACCAGAAGGCCCGGATGTTCCCGAAATGTACATCAATGGACTTTCGATGTCATTGCCGGAACATGTTCAATTACAGCTAGTTAGAACTATCAACGGACTTGAAAAAGCAGAATTTATTAGGCCGGCTTATGCCATCGAATATGACTACTGTCCCCCTACTCAAATCCACACAACGCTGGAAACAAAGGCCATAAGAAATTTATTTTTTGCGGGGCAGATCAATGGGACCTCGGGGTATGAAGAAGCCGCAATCCAGGGGCTTTTGGCGAGCTACAATGTGATTAGAAAAATTAGAAAGCAGGAACCATTTGTTTTGGATCGGTCCGAAGCATATGGCGGCGTTCTTGTAGACGATCTCGTCACGCGAGGCACGAACGAACCTTATCGAATGTTTACTTCACGAGCTGAATTTCGTTTGCTTCTTAGGCAGGACAACGCAGACGAGCGACTGATGGAATATGGATACGAGATAGGATTGGTTTCTGAAGAAAATTATTTAAGATGCAAAACCAAATATGAGAAGGCCAAAAAAGAAGCAAAAAGGCTGAAAACAACTCATTATCAAAACAACCCGTTGAGCTTGCTACTTAAGCGACAAGAAGGCGCCTATTCGAAAATACCTAATGGTATGCAAAACAAGGAGTTAAATGAAGAAGTTGTAAAAATAGTCGAAATGGACGTTAAATACGAAGGTTACATTAAAAGACAGCTTTCAGAAGTTAAAAAGTTCAAAAAACTAGAAAAATACAAATTGCCCAAAGATTTTAATTATCAGCTAATTTCTGGAATAACCAGAGAATCAAAGGAAAAGCTAGACCAGTTTAAACCGGAATCTGTTGGGCAGGCTTCGCGGATACCGGGAATAACCGCCTGTGATCTTTCAGTTCTTGTAATTCACCTAGAGAAGATTTCTCGCAAAAGATAACCCCTCTCCTTACTATTCACTAGTCGCTATCAACTAACCGCTGCGCGAAATAGCATTTCGCGCCATGTTTCACGTGAAACACTCAATTTAGTTGCGCCGGAGGCGCTCCCTGTCGTGGAGGGGGTTTTGTCGAGGGGGAGGCCTGCCTTGAGCGGTTAAGAGCCTCGCCCCTCGAAATGGGGCTGGGGCCCCATGTTTCATGTGGAACATGTGTAAAAAAAGCGTTGTTATTGGAAAAAATCTGTGTATAATTTGTGATTAGTGTGAATAACAAGGCAAATACAGAGAGAAAAACTCGAATATTTGTTTTTTCCAACCAAAAAGGTGGTGTTGGGAAAACCACGACGGCTGTATCTCTTGCGGCCGGACTTTCAAAAAACGGATATAAAACTCTCCTTATCGATATGGATCCACAAGGAAACGCCACAAGCGGCGTCGGAGTGGATAAACGAGCCCAAGAAAAAACAATCTATGACTGCTTCTATGGAATTCAGCTTTATGAGGCAGTAGTAAAAACCGCTTTCGAAAATCTTTATCTAGTTCCTTCAAACTCAGCTTTAGCAGGGTCAGAGCTTGAGCTAAAAGAGGTCCCAGAAAGAGAATTTGTGCTTTCTAAGCTAATAAAAAGCTTAAATGGAGCTTATGATTTTGTCTTAATTGATTGCCCGCCATCACTTGGACTTTTAACTATAAACTCGCTAGTTGCTGCCGAGAAACTTATTATCCCTCTTCAGTGCGAATATTATTCCTTGGAAGGATTGGGCGATTTGTTAAACACCTACAATCTTATTAAAGAAAAGCTTAATCCAAAACTTGAAATTGGCGGCGTAATTCTGACAATGGCTGATTTTAGGGCCAATAGCACTATGCAAGTCATTGAAGAGGTTCAAGGTTATTTTAACGAAAAAGTTTTCCAATCGGTTGTTTCTAGGTCTGTCCGGGTGGCGGAAGCCCCAAGCCACGGCAAACCAATTGTTCATTACGACCCATCATCAAAAGGAACCAGCGCTTATTTAGACATTGTCGACGAGCTTTTGGTTAGGGAGGGGCTAAAAGAGAATTTTGCAGAACAAAACGAAGAGGAGGAGGTTCAAAAAACAGATTTGGCGGAAGAGTTTTTGACAGAACCGCAGCCTTATATAAAAGAAAAATTAGAAAATGAGGAATGTAAAAATTCCACAGGGGAGGTGATGTGAGATGAAAGTTAAAGGATTAGGAAAAGGTCTAAGTTCTTTAATACCAGATACTTACGTTGATAAAATTGATAAAGAAAAAGAAACTTATTTAAACGGGTTTCAAGAAATTGGCATCGAAAAAATCGAACCAAACCCAAATCAGCCGCGTGAAACTTTTGACGAGTTGGCAATGACTGAACTAGTTGAATCGATTCAAGTCAAAGGGGTTTTACAGCCGCTTATTGTTAAAGCCGAGGGAGATAAATACGAAATTATTTGCGGCGAAAGACGTTACCGCGCGTGCAAAGCTTTAGGTCTAGAAAAAATACCTGTTGTGATTCGAGATGTGGCAGATGGGGAGCTTTTAGAGCTGGCGTTAATCGAAAACATCCAAAGAGAAGATTTAAATGCTATTGAAGAAGCGCAAGGGTACCTACGGCTTATGGAAGAAAGAAGCTTAAGTCAGGAAGAAATCGCAAGACGTGTTGGCAAAAACCGAGCTACAGTGGCTAACTCCCTGAGACTACTTCGCCTTCCGGAAGATATTTTAAGCTTAATTAAGGGAGGAAATTTAAGTTCGGGGCACGCCCGGGCAATTCTGGGTCTCCCAACAGCTGATTATCAGCGCAAAATGGCAAAACGTGTCCTCGAAGAAGGGCTTTCGGTAAGGCAGGTAGAAGACATCGTAACAAGAGGCAATGCCGGGAAGCGGCGCGGTAAAAAAATAAGGAAAATTACCCCAGAAATTATGGATCTCGAAAGGCGTTTGGCCGAAAAACTCGGGACACACGTTAGAGTGTTTTCCAAGAACAATAAAGGGCGGATTGAGATTAAATATTTCTCATTGGATGATTTAGACCGTCTTTTAGATCTCATGCAGATCGCAAGAGATTAAGAGGTTTGGGGCAAGGAATTTTTGGTAAGCGCAGGATCTCCGCCAGGGGCGGATAAAAAATTTATGCAATAGCTTATATTCCACAAGCTATTCATTCATTTGACTTTAAAAACCTTGATTCATATAATCACCCTCTTTTTGTTAATGGGGCCTACCTAATAACAAAGAACACCGCGCTTTTGTAAGAGAAAAAGCGCATATTTATATAGTTTTGCAAAGAGCAAAATTTTGAGAGCAAACTTTCGAAGGACGGAAGGGAATTGTTATCTAATGATCAAAAAACCAGCTGCCGCTTCAAAAGCCGTAAAGCCATTCCAAGAAAATTTGTGTGCCAAAGGCTCTCAAAGACAAAAAACCCTTACTAAACATTTCAATGTCAGGAGCTTATAATGAGAAAAAATTGGATCAAACACTTTTCATGGCTAGCAGCGCTTGCTTTTTTAGCGTCTGCGTGCGGAGCGCAGGGAGCCGATGACGGGAAAACAAAAACTATCAGAGTTGCTTTTTGGGGTTCTCCCAAAGAGATCAAAATTATTACCGACTCGGTTAAAGATTGGCGGGAAACACACCCGGATATCAAGATTCGTTTTGAACACACTCCTTATAGCGGTTATCTTAATAAAATTTTGACCCGCATGGCGGGGGGAGCGGCTCCTGATATTATCGCGACCGAAGTAGATTATTTTGTAAGCTTTGCTAAATATGGAGTTTTAGAGTCGCTAGATCCTTACATTGAGACGGACGACACCTTTAAGAAGACCAACTTTTTCCCCGAAGTTATCGATCGTTTTACCGTAGATGAAAATCTTTATGCGGTTCCGAGAGACACAGCCCCCTTTGCTTGCGTCTACTATAATAAGGATCTTTTTGATAAAGCGGGAATTCCTTACCCAAGTGACGATTGGACTTGGAGCGACTTTTTAGACATTGCAAAAAAGCTTACCAAGGTTGATGAGAGAGGGCGCACAACCCAATATGGTTTTTATGGGTGGGCCTGGAAAAACTTCATTTATGGCAATGGCGGAGCTTTGGTAGATGACGTGAGAGATCCCGAAGAAACCGAAATCAGTTCTAAAAAATCGATCGAAGGGCTTCAATTCTACGTAGATCTCATTTTAAAACATAAAGTTATGCCAACACCCGTTGCCCTGGCCAATTCAGGAATGGGCGTTGATATGATGTTTGAAATCGGACAAGTAGCAATGTTTCTTTCGGGCATTTGGGAAACGCCTAATTTTAGAACAACACGCGGCTTAAGGTGGGACGTAGCCATGTTTCCCAAGAATGACAAAGGAGTCACAGGTTTTGGAACCGGCGGAACAGGATATGCGATCCTAAAATCTTCCAAAAACAAAAAAGAAGCTTGGGAAGTTATTAAAGCTTTGACAGGAGTTAAGGGACAAGAGGCTCTCGCCAAAAGCGGGCTAGCTCAGCCAGCTAGAATAGCTGTTGCCGAGGGGCCTTATTTTGCTTTGGACAAAGAAAATCCGCCAGCCAACAAAGGTATGTTGAATGAAGCGGTAAAATACGCGGTTTATGATCCCTTTAGCCCCCAGTGGCGGGAAATCGAATCCAAATTTATTCAGCCAGCGCTCGATTTAATCTTTAACGGGAAAGAATCAATTGATGTAGTAGTTAAAAGACTTACTCCGGAAGTTAATAGCTTGCTGCAGGAAAAAAAATAACTTGTAATCAGTCCAAAGGAATTTATGGCAAAGAAAAAAACAGCAAAAAAGAAAAAAACTACTAAAAAACCTGCTAAAAAAATAAGCAAGAAAAGGAAGCCGAAAAAGACGGGCGGAATCAAAAAGCCTTCCAGGCCCTTGCCGCAATTTGAAGGCCCGACTATCAAGGGCCCTCAATTTAAAAATAAGTACGGATACTTTACAGAAGATGGACGTGAATACGTTATCACCAACCCCAATATGCCGCGACCTTGGGTGAACGTGGTTTGTAACGGCAACTTCGGATTTGTTGTTTCTCAAAACGGCTCCGGCTACACTTGGAAAGGAAACTCTCAACTTTCGCGAATCACAAGGTGGGAGCAAGACTTAATCAAAGATGATTGGGGGAAGTATTTTTATGTTCGGGACAATCAAACAAAAGAAATTTGGTCGCCAACTAAAAAACCTTGCGACCCTAATTTTGACAAATATGAAGTCAGGCACGGCCTCGGCTATTCAGTTATTAGAAGTAGCTATAAGGGCGTTGGCCATGAGATCACGCAGTTTGTTTCCCGCACTGAGCCGGTCGAAATTTTAAAAGTTACTATCACAAATGAAAAGCGCAACACTAGAAAGCTCAGCCTTTTTAATTATTTTGAATGGGCGCTAGGATCACAGTCTGATATTCATCGGGAATTTCATAAAACATTTATTCAAACCGCTATTGATTCAGAACATAACGCGATTTTTGGAACCAAACGGCCCGGACTTATGCCGGGATCTTTGGGCGTCAGCACCAAAGAAAAAGCGCTAGAAGGATTTGTTGCTTTAACCAACGCAAGCGTTAAGGGCTACGAGGGCGACAAAGAGGCTTTTTTTGGCCGTTACGGCACAAACGCCAGGCCAAAAGCTGTTCTAGAAAACAAGCTTAAAAACACAGAAGGCAAATGGAACGATTCTATCGCAGCGCTTCAGACGGAAACTTCTTTAAAAGCAGGGGAAAGCAAAACATTTATTTTTCTTATTGGTGCGCCGGACACAAAAGAAGAAGCATATAAAATAATCAAAAGATATAACAACCTAGAGGCTGTTGAGTTTGCTTTTAGTGAAAGCAAAAGCTTCTGGAACGAAATTGTTGAAGACTGCTTTATCGAAACGCCCGATGTCGCTTTGAATTTTATGACCAACATTTGGTTAAAATATCAGGCTATCTCAGCTCGTATTTGGGCTCGAACAGGCTACTATCAGTGCTCGGGCGCATTTGGATTTCGGGACCAGCTTCAAGACTCCCAAGTTTTTTTGCCGCTTGACCCAAGGTTAACGCGAAAACAAATCTTGCTTCACGCCGAGCAGCAATTTTCGGACGGCACGGTTTATCATTGGTGGCACCCCGGCACCAACATAGCCTGTCACACAGATATGACAGACGATTTGCTCTGGCTTCCTTTTATTGCTTTAAATTATTTGGATGAGACCGGAGACAACGGAGTGATGGATGAAGAAGCTCCCTACGTAACTGATAAAGACGGCACTCAAGAGAAAGGCACGGTTTACAATCATTGCACGCGCGCGATCGACCGGGTTTTAGCCAGATGGTCTGACAGAGGGCTTCCGCTTATTGGCGAAGGCGACTGGAACGACGGTATGAGTCATGTAGGCGTTCAATGGAAAGGTGAATCGATTTGGCTAGGTCACTTTCTTTATGGAGTTTTAAATCGGTTCGCACGCCTCTCGGAAAAAAGAGGCGACCGCGAAAGAGCGCGCCACTATTTAGAGCGAGCCAAGGATCTTAAAGAGGCTATTAACGAGCATGGGTGGGACGGGGAATGGTATATTCGCGCCACTCGTGATAATGGAAAGCCCTTAGGAAGCTCTTCAGAAGAAGAGGGAAAGATTTATTTAAACGCGCAAACTTGGGCCGTTATTAATGGGACGGCGACTGAAGCGCGAGCCAAGAAATGTATGGCAGCGGCCGAAAAATTTCTTTACCGCGAATATGGGCCGATTCTTTTTACTCCTGGATATTCTAAAACAGATCCTACTATCGGATATTTGTCTCGCTACGCTCCTTCTATTCGGGAAAATGGAGGGCTTTATACGCACGCGGCCACATGGGGTGTTCAGGCTCAGTGCGCTTTAGGAAACGGGGACAAAGCCTACAAAGCGTACACTTCTATGTGCCCTATCTTAAGAGGCACGGATCCAGACCATTATTATTGCGAACCTTATGTTACCCCCGGCAATGTTGATGGGCCTGATTCGCCAAACTTTGGCAGAGGCGGGTGGACTTGGTATACAGGCTCAGCCACTTGGATGTTTAAGGTGGCCATTGACTGGATGCTGGGTGTTCGGGCGACTCAGGAAGGACTTGTGATTGATCCTTGTATTCCAAAAAAATGGAAAGGATTTCGAATCAAAAGGATCTTCAGAGAATCCGTTTATAATATTGAAGTTATTAATCCAAAACACGTGGAAAAGGGTGTTAAAGAAATTATAATTGACGGAGTTAAAGTAAAAGGAAACGTATTAAAATTACACAAAGATCACTTAGAGCTTCGGTAAAGGTGGTTATGGGATGAAAAAAACCTTTTGCCTACTGTTAGCGCTCGGCTTAACAATGGTGGTTGGTTTTAGCGCAGGGTTTGCGGAAGAAATGCAAAGCGAACCCGAGGCTGCTTTATCAGTAGCTGTCGAAAAAACCGAACTAACTCCTGCAACAGCTAGCGAGAAAACGGAAGCAAGCGTTGCTCCAGCGCTTCCTGCAGTCAAAGAGGAGATGTCTTTAACGCCTGTAGCCCAAGACAAAAAAGAAGAAGCCAAAAAACCCGGCCAAGAACCCAGTGTCCAGTCAGCCGAACCAAAAGCGGCGCCCAAAGCGCTTGCCGCCGCCCCTAGGAAGGCCAAGAAAAAATTTGATGACGAAGTTCTCTTGATCGATGATTTTAATAGCGGGGTTCGTTCCAATCTTTTAGGGGGCGCTATGGGCGAGTGGAGCAAAGATGAATATGACGATACTCAAGGATGCGAAATAGATTTCGTGGAAAGACCCCGTCTTGGGAAAAAAGGCGGGTATTCCATGCAAATATCTTACGATGTGGATTCTCCGAATCAGGCTTATAACGGCATTTGGGTTAAGCTGGAAGGGTTGGACGCGAGAGACTATGAGTATTTGGTTTTTTACGTAAAAGCCCCCAATTACCCGCCTTACGGAACTGACAGCTTAAAGCTTGAGCTTAAAAACAAAAAAGGTGAAACCGGAATTTATAAAGTCAAAAGAATTCCTAAAGGCGCTTGGCGCGAATACAAAATCCCGTTTAAAAAATTTAAAGGACTTAAAGACCTGAGCGAATTAAAAGAGCTCATTATTGTTTTTGATGATAAATCCGCCAATCCAAAAGAGGGAATTATTTTTCTCGAGCACCTTTATTTAACCAAGGGTGAAGTCCGCCGGCCGTAATTCAATTGCCGATGAGGAAGGTCTTAAAAAACAAAAGCCCCTTCCTTTTTTTTACATTTTTAACGCTAAGCTTTTTTTTCTTTACATCTCATCTTGAGGCCGATTCAAGCAAAAAACCAATCAACCCCTCCCGGATTAAAAAAGTCGACAACTTCAACAGCCATAACGCTCGGAACGATATCGGCGGGCTTTGGACCGCTCAGGCATTGGATGGAGGCGAGCTTAAACATCGTTTCAAAAAGGACGACGCTTTAAATGACTTGAGAGGCTCTTCGCTTTGGATTCGATACAAAGTTCCTCAAAAAAAGAAAGTTTATCTTGAGACGGATCTAAACGATCTGGACATTAGCCAGGCGAGGGAATTGCGGTTTTGGGTCAAGAGGGCCGCTGAGGATGAGCACCGGCTTTATGTTCTTTTGGGGGATGGAGAAAACAGGGTGTCCCGGCTTCAAATCAAACAACACTCATCTTCTGAAGATGAGAGAGGGTGGCAAGAAGTTCGCGTCCCTCTCAAAGAATTTTACAATATCGATTTTGAAAACCTAAAAAAATTTCAGCTTATTGTTCGCGGCGAAAAAGAAGGCGCTGCACAAGGCTCCTTCTTTTTTGATGATTTGGTCTTTATTGGGCCGGAAAACCTCGTGTTCAAATCTCTTTCAGATAATTTAAAAGGTTTTCCTGAAAGAGCCGAACTTCCCAATTATCAAAGATTTGATTTAGCGAGCCTTCCGAGCGACAAGATGCTTGAGAGGCTCGCTGAAATGACCTGGAAATATTTTGATAATTTGGTTGATAAAAAAACCCATTTGATAGTCGACCACATCCAAACAGGTGAGCATAAAATAATTGGCGACTATACTTCACCCACAAATATCGGTCTTTATTTTATGGCTTGTGTATCAGCTTACGAGCTCGGGTTTATTTCTAAGGATGATGCTTTTTCACGTATTCAAAAAACTTTTAAAACGCTCAAAAAAATGAAAAAGTGGAATGGATTTTTCTATAATTTTTATAACACCACCAATCTCCAGGTAACGCGCGCGTATGTTTCTACGGTAGATTCCGGTTGGCTTGCGGCAGGCCTCATGGTGGTGCGCAAGGCATTTAGGGGGCTGGCTAACGATGCCGACAAATTCCTGCAGGCGATGGATTTTTCCCTTTTCTACAGTAAAAAAGTTAAGCAGCTGCGTCTTGGCTATGATGAGCTTGAAGAATCAATGACATCTTATCATTACGGACTCCTTGTTTCAGAAGCCAGGGTCGCAAGCTTTGTGGCTATTGCTAAAGGCGATGTGCCGGCCGAACATTGGTTTAATCTTTACCGGACACCTCCTCCCGAATGGGAGTGGCAAACCCAAAAACCCCTTGGCCGCGAAAGAGAGGTGGGCGGCGAGTGGGTCTTTGGAGGCATGTATCGGTACGGGAGCTATTATATTGTGCCCAGCTGGGGCGGATCCATGTTTGAATTTTTGATGCCTTCTTTAGTAATGCAAGAAAAGAAGCTCTCGCCGCAAGGGCTCGGGAAAAACAATAAAATCGCAACCAAAATTCACATAGAGTATGCTTTAAAAGAAAAAGGATATCCGGTTTGGGGACTTTCTCCCTGTTCGTACCCCGGGGGGTATGGCGAGTTTGGCGTCAAAAATATCGGTGTTAAAGGATATGGAGACTTTGGAGTTATTACTCCTCATGCCTCTATCATCGCTTTAGAGTATGAGCCGAAAAAAATTATCGCCAACATCCGCGAATTTTTAAACCGATACCCTGTTTTGGGAGAATACGGTTTATATGACTCGGTTAAAATGAGAGGCAGAAACAAAGTTACCTCAAAATACTTGGCCCTGGATCAGGGAATGATTTTAGTGAGCATAACCAATTATTTAAAACGCGGCATTATCCGAAAATATTTTCATGAAGACCGCGGCGTTAAAAAACATGAATATTTGCTGGAAGATGAAAAGTTTTTTTGATGTTTTGCCGTTAATAGGAAGCATAATAGGATAAAAAATGACTTTATTAAAAGAAACACATCTTAAAGACCGAATTCTTACTGATCAGGAAAGAAAAAACCTAACTATTTTGGATGCTATTCGTAAAAACGGTCCTATTTCTAGAACAGACATTTCTCACTTAACAGGCTTTAATGTGGTCACTACCTCTAACTACATTAATCGCTATATCGAAAAGGGAATTGTTTTTGAAAAGGAAATGGATGAATCCACAGGAGGCAGAAGACCCGTGCTTTGCTCTTTGAACACAAGTCTGGGCTATGTTATTGGAATCGGTCTTCACGCTACAAGCATCACAGTGCTTTTAATGAATTTGGAATCCCGCGCAATTCAGAAGCTTTCGAAAGAAAGAAAATCTTTTGATTATGAGGCCTCAGTAGCGGAAATGATCGCGCTTACCAAAAAACTTATTCAAGATTCCGATATTAAGCTGGAAAAAATAATCGGCATTGGCATTGGAACGCCGGGTGTTTTTAATGAAGCCAAACACACTATTCAACAGCCTGGGATTCTCGTGCCTGAAGATTTTTCGCCGGTTGATTTAAAGGGCGCGTTTGAAAAGGCCTTCGAGAAACCTGTTTTGATAGAAAATGATGCCAACACAGCTGCCCTTGCCGAAAAATGGCTAGGCCTCGGACGTGATATTAAACACCTTCTTTACATGTTTTCAGGGGTGGCCTGCGGTGTTTTAATTAATGATGAAATATATCGCGGTGCAAATGGTACGGCCGGAGAGCTTGGTATCGTTGTCGACCTAGAAGATGGGGATAAAAAAATATTAGGACCAACCATCGGCCGCTGGGAACTTGATTTGGGCATGATTCGCAAAACCAAAGAGCTCATTAGCCAAGGCAAACAATCCGTGCTGGCTAAAAAAATTGAAGAGAAAAAAGAGATCGCGTTTGACGATTTAATAAGGGCTCTTCATGAGAATGACGAAACCGCTAAAGAGGTTGCCGTGTGGGCCGCCCGGCTTTTAGGAAAAAAAGTTGCTTTTTTAGTCAACTTTCTTAATCCGGACATTGTGGTGATAGGGGGCGGCATTGAGGAGCTGGGCGATAATTTTTTTGAACCCCTTAAAGAATCGATCAAAAAGCATGCTTACGAGGAAGAGATAGCGTTTACCCGCATTATCCCTTCCGCTTTTGGGCGGGAAGGCGTGGCGCTTGGCGCCGCCGGAATGATTGTTCGAGAAATTTTTGCCCAAACCTAAGTTTGTTTTTAAAAGCCCCTTATATAAAATCTCGAACTTTTGATCGCTAATAGAGGATAATTGCCAACTGAAATGTCGATAATACTTACAGCCTATGTAATATTTATCATTTTTTCCTTAGCGGGCCTTGTTTGGAGCGCTTTCAGCGGCATGGGAACCCTTTTGATTTTTTTAAGCGCTTTATTTTTTGGGATTATTTCCAGCTTTGAGCTTATCAATATCGCAACGCTTATTTTTTTATTCACTCTTTTTCTTTTGGGCGAGCTTTTAGAATATTTGCTAGTTCTGGCCGGAGCGAAGGGGCTGGGTTCCTCCCGAGATGCGGCGTGGGGAGCTCTTGCCGGAGCTTTTTTTGGACTTTTCGCGGGAATCTTTGTTGGCGGAGTTGTTGGGATTCTCCCTTTTGTCCTTCTCGGAATTTTTTTAGGAGGATTTTTAGTAGAACTAAGGGACCGGCGAGGGATTAAGCAAGCGTTAAAATCAGGAGCGGGCGGTCTTTTTGGCCGCGGCGGAGCCGTTCTGACCAAAGTGTTTATCACTATTATTATGATTGCTATTGTTATTTATAATCTGATAACTTCAGGTTAAGCCATGATAAAAAAACTCTATCTTTTTCTCCTTTTTCTTACTTTAAGCGGCGCATTTTTTGCCTGTGTCAGCCCTGAAACAACTCATGTTCCTTTTTTTAAAGCCCCCTCACCAACGCTCAAAGAAGTGCGCGTTTCTATTAAGCAAGTTAACCCATGGGACAAAGATTATTATTTGTGGAAATCTTTTTTAGGGGCCAAAAACACAAAACAGTTAACCTGGAAAGAAGCCGGGGAGCTTTCGCCCCGGCAGCTTTTTTTTGTTAAGGGAGGTTTTAGTTTAGAAGAAAAAAAATATTTGGGGAAACTTTTCTTGGAAAAAGATTATAAAGGGAAGCTGCGTCTTATTAATGAAATTGATATCGAAACCTATCTTAAAAGCGTTGTGCCTTCCGAGATGATATACAGCTGGCCCGAAGAAGCGCTTAAGGCCCAAGCAATCGTTTCAAGAACGTACGCTTCTTATGATTTTTCACACTCAACCGGGTTTTTGGAAAGCTCTGTTTTAGATCAGGTTTATGGCGGCCAAAAAAACAGACGACCCACAACTGACCATGCCGTAGAGGCCACTCAAGGAAAAGTTTTAACATATAAGGGGAAAATTTTTCCGGCATATTTTCATTCGGCAAGCGGGGGCGAAACCACCACAGTGCCTTATGTTTGGCCAACCCGCGAAAACTTTGGAGTCATTGAGCAGGTTGAAGATGAATATTCAACAAAGACTCCTCATCAAAATTGGAAATCCGAACTCTCACCTGGACAAATTACAAAGCTATTAGAAAAGAAAAACGAAAAACTAGGCTTTGTTACTTCGCTTCAGGTTTTAGACAGAGACCCCTCAGGGCGCGTTACAAAAATTAAGGTTGTTGGGCAAAAGAATTCTAAAATTTATACCGGCAATGAGTTTCGCCTTATGGTGGGGTGGAAAAACTTAAAAAGCACCCAATTCAAACTAAAGAAAACAAGCGAAAAATTTGTTTTTGAAGGCCGGGGGTTTGGGCATGGCGTAGGCTTTAGCCAATGGGGAGCCAAAGCAATGGCTGAAAAAGGATATAACTATAAACAGATTCTAAAACACTACTTTCCAAAAGCAAAAATCACACGCTAATGCGTGTGATTAGTAAATTTCTAGGCACTGCCCACTAACGACTATCCGCTGTTCGTCAGAACCCAGTTCTTCCTTCAATCGCACGAGCCAGGGTGACAGGATCCAGATATTCCAAATTGCTTCCCATAGGAATGCCGCGCGCGATTCTTGAAATTTTTAATTTTAGAAAAACTTCTTTCAAAGCCCCGCTTAGGTAAAGAGCCGTTGTTTCTCCTTCGGCGTTACTATTAGTAGCAATAATAATTTAGGATGATCCTAATTTTTTGACCCGCTCAAAAAGCGCATCTACTTTTAATTGTTTAGGGCCTATGCCCTCTAAGGGGGAAAGGTGCCCCAAAAGAACATGGTAAAGGCCATGATAACCCGATGAGGTTTCAATAAAGATCACATCCTTAGGCTCTTCAACGATGCAAAGCAGCTTTCTGTCGCGTCCCGGATCTTCACAAATCCGGCAAAGCTCACGCTCGGCCAAATTGCCGCACTCACGGCAAAAGTGGACCGAATTTTTTGTTTGTAAAATTAAATGAGCTAAATGTTCAACTGCTCGGGCGTCTTGTTTTAATAAATAAAAAAGAATCCTTTCGGCCGATTTTTTTCCGATGCCTGGAAATTTAGAAAGCTCGCCGATAAGACGTTCTATGAGCTCAGGGTAAGGAGAAGGCATGATGCGATGAAATCACAAAGCACAAATAACAAAGCACAAATAAACCCATTTGTGTTCTGTGTTTTGTGATTTGTGTTTTGCTTGTGTTCTGTGTTTTGTGGTTTGTATTTTTTTACTTATCATGTCTTACAATGCGTCCGGATTTAAAAATATCTAAAGCTGACTCCACAATGGGCGGGATATCATTTGAAACCGGCTCTTCGGATTCCGGCTCAGGATTTATATTTTTATTATTAGCTTTCGTTAAGACCACTTTAATTTCAAGAGGAGCTCCAAGACGGGCTTCCAACGCTTTTTCAATGAGCGCTTTTGTTTCCGGTTGCTCCAAGCTTTCTTTATGAAAAGTAAATTCTTGGGGAAAGCCCAAAACCAAAAACCCTTCCTCAGTTTCAATGGGCTCAGCTTCTGTTAGGGCGGGAGCAATGCTCATCTTTTGCTTTTCAACATCTTGAATTACTTTTGACCACACGCTTTCAACTTGAGTCAGCGAAAAAAAGGCGGCTTTTTGCTTAGGGGCAGCAATGTTAGCGTTAGAGGAAGGTGGACTTATTTTTTTAGAAGGGGAAGTTTCATCTTTAGAGCCCTTGATATCAACAGGTTGATTTTTGGGCGCGGTGTCAAGGACCCGGAGATGAGATTTTTTTTCGAGTTTTTCAAGGCGCTTTAAAAGTTCGGGTATTGAAGCGGCCTGAGAGAGAGAAGCAAACTTTATTACAGCAGCCTCCAACACAAAGCGCGCCTGAGAAGAATACTGCACCATTTGAACCAGCTTCTCAAGGCCGGTTGATATAGCTAAAAGACCGTCTTCGGTAAAGCTTCGAGTTTCTTTTTGGATATCTTTTATTGTTTCGGGAGCCAAGCCAATCAGCCCTTTTGGGTCGGGATGAACTTTTATAATAAGAAAATGACGCACCATCTCGTAGAGCCCTTTAACAAAAGGAAGAATCTCGAGACCCTCCTCCAAAGCCTTTTCAACTATTTGAAGAGCTTTGAGTGAATCGTTTTTACTCCATGCGCTGAGCAAGGACAAATAAAGAGAAAAGGAAGCCACGCCAAGACATTTTTCTACTTTTTCACTTGTGATCTTGCCGCCCGAAAAACTGGCCAGTTGGTCAAAAAGACTTTCAGCGTCTCTTAAGGAGCCATCTCCTGTTTTGGCGATCAACATCAACGCGCTTTCGGTCGCTTCAACCTTTTCTTTTTTGGCAATCAGGGCTAATTTTTTAACAATTTCATGAAAAGGAATTCTTCGGAATTGAAATTTTTGACAACGGGAAAGAATCGTGGCCGGAACTTTGTGAGCATCGGTTGTCGCAAATATAAATTTTGCATGAGCCGGCGGCTCTTCTAAGGTTTTTAAAAGAGCGTTAAATGCCCCCGCGCTTAACATGTGAACTTCGTCAATGATATAGATTTTATATTTGCCATGAACAGGGCTTGTAGCAATGCTTTCTCTTAAGTCTCGAATATTATCGACCGAATTATTAGAGGCCCCGTCAATTTCAATAACATCCAAACTTGTACCGCTTGTAATTTCCTGACAGCTGGGGCACTTGCCGCAGGGTGTAATGGTTGGCCCTGACTCACAATTGAGGCTTTTGGCTAAAATACGGGCGGTCGAAGTTTTTCCAACACCGCGAGTGCCCGTAAAAAGAAAACTTTGAGAAACACGGTTTTGTAAAATAGCATTTTTGAGAGTTGTAACTGTTGCATCCTGTCCCTTGATCTCGTCAAAGATTTGAGGGCGGAATTTTCGCGCAAATACGAGATAATTTTGGTCGTTTGTTTCGCCTTCGGATTTTTTCTTAGACATGATACTGATCCACCTTAAGTATTTTTGACATGATACATTCAAACCAAGAGGAGGGAAGCACTCTTTTTAAAAGAACTGTCAGGTAACTGTCAGCGCCGACTTGATACCGAAGCTTAGGCCTGGCACTCTTTAGAATTTTTAAAATTTTTCTGGCCACCACCTCCGGGCCGGGCGACTTAGAGTCTTTAGCAGAATATTCTTCCCAAGCATCTTTGGCGGCTTTCTGGTAGGGAGAATCTGGACGCATAGTTTTATTATTCATTTGAAGATTCTGCTTTACGAAGCCGGTTTGAAACATGCCAGGCTCAAGAATAATGGAACGGATACCAAAAGGCTTTAATTCGTAGCGCAAAGACTCTCCAATAGCCTCAATAGCATGCTTTGATGACGAATAAGCGCTGAAAAGAGGGTAGCTAACCTGCCCTGCCATTGAGCTTACAAAAAGAATGGTGCCGGACCTTTGATCGCGCATATGGGGGATAATTTTTTGAGTGAGCATGATGTGGCCAAAAACGTTAGTTTCAAACTGTTTGCGAATTTCATCAACATCCAAGTCTTCAAGAGAACCTGCGAGCCCGTAGCCAGCGTTATTAATAAGTATGTCGATCCGTCCCTCTTCGTTAACGAGAGTTTGAATAGCCTTTGAAATGGTTTCTGGTTCTGTGATATCAAGACGAACAACGGAAAAAGGAAGGCTCGTTTTTTTAGCCTCACTCAAAAGAGCTTCGCCGCGTTCCTGGCTTCTATAGCCGGCATAAACCCGATATCCCTCTTTAGCCAAAAGAAGAGCCGTTTCGCGCCCAAAACCATTAGTAGCCCCTGAAATAAGAGCGTTTTTTTGCTGTGGATGATTCATAAGAAAAATGATTTTAGCACCAAAGGCAGAAGAGGCAAGGTAATAGGTTGTAAGTTTTAATGCAGCTGTTTAGCTTTTAAAACGGCTTGTATTTTGGCTGCGCCTATTTAACTCAAATAATTCTTTTTATCAGCAGCAACAATTTTTTTCAAAGCCTCAAGCAAGGCTGTATAAGAAAAATAGGGCTGGATTTCGCAGCCAGAAAGCTTTGGCCAAAGCTTTCTGTAACTATCAAAACGCATTTCTTCTCCCTGCTTAAAATAAATGCAATTCTTGCCCCCAAAATAGGAAGCGATAGCCGAATTGCCCCCTTGCACCGACACAAAACGATCGCAATTGGCGTGAAGCATAAATTGGATTTCATTAAATCTTTTTTTTGGATTTTGTATCAGCAGGTCATCAAAAAGAACAACATTTTTAAATTCTTTTCGGATCATTTCGTGGTCTGACAAAGTGAGATTTTCTTGATCGTCAGACAAGCCCTGGGCGGTTATTAAATTGCTTTGTGGCCGTATATATACCACCTGGTAAAACGGCTCAAGGATACGAAAAATTTCTCGCAGCGTTGGTAGATCGAGATAGTTTATAGGAGGACCGCCCCATTCCGTTGTATATTTGTTATGCACAATAAAAAGAGGCTTTGGAAACCGAAGCTCTTGATTTTTAAAGAAAGACTTGTAATCAGGCGGACGCCACTGAAAAAAGTGAAACCTGCCATAATAGGGAAATGAATTCCAGCTTGGGCCCAGCTTCCATTCCCTAGCTCTGGTAACCTCTGTGTGCCGCGGCGAAAAAAAATACAGCGGGCTGGTGTTTGATACACCACAGGTTTCTTCTAACCTTTTAATTTTTGCAAGATAATGAACAAAAGGGACAACGCATATTAATTCGTAACCAAACTCACCGTAATAAAGAGGGGTTTTTTTAGTCCAGATGGCCTTTGCGACATACGCTGCCTTCCGACCATAATAAAGAGGAGATTTGAAAGCCTGCCCCGCCCTGTGTGCGAGCAAACCCGGCGAGGAAAACCGGAAATTTTTCATAACCACAAGCCCAACTTCCAAGGGTCTATATAAAAAGCTCTGTCTAACTGCAAGTGAGGATTAATGTTGGACATAAACCCTATACACAAATTTTTCTAATAACGGCGTTAACATGATTTGCTTCCATAGCGTTTGCATTCTACGCCACAACCTTTTCTAAATCAACAAGCTGCGCCTTAATATCCAGGCTTGGATTGTTTGTGATTTCCTGGCAGCCGGGACATTTGCCGCTGAACATAATAAATGTTGAGTAAAAAACCCTTTCTATGTCTGCCACAACCACAGAGCTCATTAATAGCCCTGTAGCTAATTTTGCGGAATAAAGCAATAAAAATGGGTGAAATTTGATTTTTTGACAAAAACCGGGCATATTTTTATATATATAGTTACTAGTATTATATATAGGAGAAAAGAGAGAGATGAGAAGGAGATTTTTTTCCTTTATAGCAGTGGTTCTGTCTGCAGCCCAGCTGGTTTGGGGGCTTCCTTTGTGGAATATTGTGGTAATGAAGAGCCAGGTTGGCTTCCCAAAGCAACATGGACCATGAATTGCATTTGATGAAGGCCACCAGGTTCGGGGCCTTTGCATTTC